>JAKSSQ010000068.1 GCA_024403005.1 Clostridia bacterium
GTGCGGAAGGTTCTGCTTCCTTGTCCTGCTCTTCCTGCGGAGCGGAAGGCTTGGGATCTTCCAAGGATTCCACCGGGAGCGATTCGCCGGAGCTGTCTATGTAGGCGGACCAGTCGCAGCCGGTTAAAGCTGCAGAAGCCACGGCAGCCGCCAGAATTATCGAAATAATTTTTTTATTCATTCACTAGAATCTGAAGTAAAGGAACGGGTCGTTCAAACCCATATATAAACAGTAGAAGGAAAGCGCCAGAGCTGCTGCGGAAAGTGCAAAGAAGCCCTTGCCATCCTTATATTTTTCATAAAGCTTAATCGGAAGCTTAGTGCACAGGATAAGCCCCGGGATGAGCACTTTTCCGTAAGTCGCAAGAGCGACGTTCCAGTCCTGAGCAAACGCATTTACAGGTGCTGCACCGGCAAGCCTTGCCAGGTAAATGCCAATCTGGCCAACACTGTCTACAGAGAAGATGAGCCAGTTAATCGGAATTAAAAGCAGCATGTATAAATGCCCTAAAGGCTTGAATTTGTTCAGGAATCTGCCTGTCCAGAGCTTTTCGGAAACGATAACCGCAAAGAGGAAAAAGCCCCAGAGGATAAAGTTCCAGCCGGCTCCGTGCCAGACTGCCGTAAGCATCCAGACTATAAAGAGGTTGCGAATCTGGGTTTTCTGCCCTTTTCTGCTGCCTCCGAGGGGAATATATACGTATTCGCGGAACCAGCTGCCCAGAGTCATGTGCCAGCGGCGCCAGAATTCGGTCATGCTTACTGCGGTGTAAGGCGCATCGAAGTTTCTGGGAATGTCGAAGCCGAACATTTTGCCGAGCCCCATGGCCATGATCGAATAGCCCCAGAAGTCGAAATAGAGCTGCAGGCTGCAGGCGATTACGCCGAGCCATGCCATTGGAGTCGTTATGCTTTCGAAGCCTACGTCGTTTACGTCCTTCCACAGGTTTCCGATCTGGTTAGCCAGAACAACTTTGCTGCCCAGACCTAAGGAAAACAGCTTGAGCCCCTCCAGGAAGATTTCCGGAGTAAAATCGCGCTTTTTAAGCTGCTTATTTATATCCGTATATCTTACAATGGGCCCCGCTATGAGCTGGGGGAACATGCTTATGTAGCATCCGAGATTGAACAGATTGCGTTCAGCCTTAGCTGTCTGCATGTAAACGTCCGCCAGGTAGCTTATGCTCTGGAAAGTGTAAAAGCTTATGCCTACCGGCAGCACCAGCTTTACAGGAAGCAGATGCAGGAAGTAGGAATACTTAAAGAAAACAAGCCAGGCCAGGTTGTAGACAACGCCGGCCGTAAGGATTTTTCTGCCCTGCCCCGGGTACTTCTGAATTAAGCGTCCGCAGATCCAGTTGACCACAATGGACACGAAAAACAGCAGCACAAACAGCGGCGTCCTTACGTTTCCGACTGCATAAAAAACTAAGCTTCCAGCAAAGAGCGTGGCATTTCTGTACTTCTTCGGAACCGCGCAGTATACTGCCATGAAAAGCGGCAGGAATTTTAATAAAAAATCGAAACTGCTGAATACCATTTAATTTACAGGATTATCATCGCATCTCCGTAGGAGAAGAATTTATACTTGTTTTCCACTGCTTCTCTGTAGACTTCCAGCATTCTTTCTCTGCTGTAGAGTGCGGAAACCAGCATGAGCAATGTGGATTTAGGCAGGTGGAAGTTTGTTATCAGGCAGTCCACCATCTGGAAAGTGTAGCCGGGATAGATAAAGATACCGGTGGAACCGCTGCCGGATTGGATCACGCCGGCTCTGGACGTGGATTCCATGGTTCTGCAGGCGGTCGTGCCCACGGAAACGATGCGGCCTCCGGCGGCCTTTACAGAGTTAATAATCTCCGCATTTTCGGGAGTTACGGAATACTCTTCGAAATGCATGTGGTGGTCCTCGATCTTGTCCACTTTAACGGGGCGGAACGTGCCGATGCCGACATGCAGGGTTACGTAAGCGATCTTAACGCCCTTTTCTTCCGCTTTCTTCATGAGCTCCGGAGTCCAGTGGAGACCTGCCGTTGCGCAGGCTACGGAGCCGATTTCGTTAGCGTAGACGTTCTGGTAGCGGTCCTTATCCTCTTCGCCTGCCGCTCTTTCGATGTACGGGGGCAGAGGCATGGATCCGAGACGGTCCAGAATGGCCATAAAATCGCCGCTGTAGCGAAATAATACGTGTCTTGTACCTTCTTCCCCATAACCGGTAATTTCGGCCTCTAATTCGCCGTTTTCGCCGAATACGACCACATCGCCGGGCTTGAGTCTCTTGCCGGGCTTAACGAGGCTTTCCCAGGTATCGCCTTCAATTCTCTTGGACAGGAGGAATTCGATTTTTGCGCCGGTTTCCTTCTTTGTTCCGAAAAGCCTTGCGGGCAGAACCTTGGAATCGTTAAACACCAGGCAGTCGCCGGGGTTAAGGTAATCGATTATATCGTAAAAATGTTTGTGTTCAGTTTTTCCCGTGTCTCTGTGGACTACCAGGAGTCTGCAGCCGTCCCGCTGCTCGCTGGGCTGCTGTGCAATTAACTCCTGCGGGAGTTCATAATCAAAATCAGATACGTTCATAATCTGTGAAAATCTCTTTTCTTTAATTTATTCTGCGGCTGCCTGTGCGGTTTTCCGGAAAGCAGTCCGCGCGGCCGGATTCGGGCCGAAGCTACTCGAGCATACCGATTTCGATATCCTTGTAGTAGTACTTTAAGATGTCTTCGCAGGTATAGCCTTCGTTAGCCATGTTTCTTGCGCTTGTCTGGGGCATGCCCACGCCGTGGCCGTTGCCGTTTCCTGCGATATATACTGTTCCGGTGACCAAATCATCGGTGTATCCGCCCTCTTCCGTGCAGGAAGGCGCGTATACGGATTTACCGTTGTGCATTCTTATGTCTGCAACGCTTACTTCTTCCATCTGGCCCGTTGCGTTCATTACGGTGATGGTTTCGCCGGAAGTAACGGGTTCGGGAGTGTATCTGCTGTAGAGCTTGATCGGATCGGCGGTAACAGTCTTATTGGAAGATGTCCATACGAATTCCTTGTCGCTCATGGCGAAGACGAAGGATTTGCATCCGAAGAAACTCAGCATGCTGCTCTTGGAATAGGTCGTATTGCCGTTGGTTCCGTAAATTGTAACGGTTCTTGCGGTTCCGTTATCGTTGCGGGCTGTAATCTGCACGCCTGTAACGGTTCCGACGGATTTGCCTGCGTTCTTGAGCTTTTCCTGGATCTGCTCCATGGTAAAGGTGCTTGTCCACTTATAATCCGATGCGAAATCGTCCACTCTGGATTTGCAGTAGCCCAGGGGGTTCAGCCAGACGTCTTCGCTGTTCATGCAGTAGCCGCCGCTGGTTGCGTAGTAATAACCCTGTACAACTTTGCCGTCGTAGGTTAAAACCTGGCCCTTTGTTTCAGCCGCAGCTGTGTCTGTGGACTGATATTCGGAGGAAACGCCTCTGTAAACCTGGCAGTGCTGGCCTGTGCAGAGGTCGAATCCGTTGGATGCGTGGTTGTTCAGGCCCTTGATTCCGTAGCTTCTTGCTGCGATAGCCTGGGCCTTAAGGGCTTCCATCGGGTAGGATGCGCCCATTTCGTTGGCGATTACGCCTCTAACGTAGTGCTCCAGCTCGATGTAGTTGATTATGTTCAGCTTTGTTCCGCCGTATACTGTGGCAGTAAAACCGTCGCGGTATTTCTTGCTTTTAATCGTAACGATTCTTTCGTCCGGGTCTTCTGCTGCGCTCAGAACAACGTAGTTCTTTAAGCTGCTTACGATGACCCCATCAGCATCGGAAAGGCAGGCTGCGCCGTCTTCCACCGTAACTGTGAGTTCTGTAGCGTCTGTTCTTATATTTTCCTGAGTCCAGCCCTTGCTTGTGCCCTTTGCGATAATAAAACCGCTGTCGCTGTTGATTTTAAAGGAATCCACAGCGTTGGTCTGGTAATAAAGGCCGACTTTCACGTATCTTGCTTCTTCTGAGCGCGCTTCGAAGTTTTCGTAGCTGCGGGAAGAAAGGTTTTCTTCGGTTTCGTCTGCAAATGCAAAGGCAAAGGATGAAAGCACCATGCAGAGCATTAGCAGTATGGATATGATTTTTTTCATGTTATTCTTCCTCCGGAAGCATGGATTTGGGCACTTCTATGCCCAGGTGTCCGTAAGCTTTAATGGAAGCCATTCTTCCTTTAAGAGTTCTGTGGAGCATGCCGGACTGCATAAGGAACGGTTCGTAGGCGTCTTCGATGGTTACCCTTTCTTCGCCAAGAGATGCCGCGATAGTATCGATTCCTACGGGGCCGCCCTTGAACTGCTCGATAATGAGCTTAAGGATTTTGCGGTCCAGGTCTTCCAGGCCAAGTTCGTCGATTCCCAGTGACCCCAATGTGCTGTTTACGATTTCCGCATCGATTCTGCCGTTTCCGAGTACCTGGCAGAAGTCGCGGACTCTCTTGAGGAGTCTGTTTGCGATACGGGGAGTTCCTCTGGATCTGGATGCAAGCATTTCTGTTGCGTCGTCGTCGATTTCAACGCCGAGGATGCCTGCAGTTCTCTTTAAAATCTGGGAAAGCTCCTTCTTGCTGTAGAGTTCGAACTTTGCAACAATGCCGAATCTGTCGCGCAGAGGTGCAGAAAGGCTTCCAGCTCTGGTGGTTGCACCGATGAGCGTAAAGTGCGGCAGATCGAATCTTATGGAGCTTGCTCCGGGGCCCTTTCCTGTTACGATGTCCAGCGCGAAATCTTCCATGGCGGAGTAAAGAACTTCTTCTACGGAGCGGTTTAATCTGTGGATTTCGTCGATAAAGAGCACGTCGCCTTCGTTGAGGTTCGTAAGGATTGCTGCTAGGTCTCCTGCCCTTGAAATTGCAGGGCCTGCGGTAATCCTTAAATCTACGCCCATCTCTTCTGCGATAATGCCGGCAAGCGTGGTTTTGCCCAGACCGGGAGGCCCGTAGAACAGGACGTGGTCCAGTGGTTCACCGCGCATTTTACTGGCCTGAATATATACTTTTAAATTTTCCGTTACGTTGGACTGGCCTATGTAATCCGCGAATTTCTTAGGTCTTATGGATTTTTCCAGAAGTTCCTCTTCGCTCTGAAGGCCTGCGCCAACCAGTCTGTTTTCGGTATCCATTATCTGTTCCTTAATGCGATTTTAATGTATTCCTGAGTGGTAAGGCTGTCGTCGGTGACCCCTGCAAGGGATGCCATGGCTTCGGTTCTGGAGAAGCCCAGAGCCATGAGGGCCTGAATGGCCTGTTCCATGTTGCTGCCCTTCTTCGGAGCGGGAACGGATGCTGGTGCACCTTCCAGCGGTTCGGGAGTTCCGACTTTGTCCTTGAGCTCGAGGACCACCCTCTGTGCAGTCTTTTTGCCTACGCCGTTTGCCTTCTGGATTGATGCTGCGTCTTCGAAGGCGATTGCGCGCTTAAGTTCTCTTACGGGAAGTGCGGAAAGTATTGCAATTGCAGCCTTTGCGCCGACTCCCTGCACGGTCTGCAGCAGGCTGAACATGGCCAGGCTTTCCTTATCGGTGAACCCATAGAGGCTTATGTCGTCTTCGCGGACCATCATGCAGGTGTAGAGGGTGATTTGTTCACCGTCCCCTGCCAGCAGCGCTGCGCTTCCGTCGGGAACGTGCACTTCGTAGCCTATACCGTTATTTTCTATGCATACCATGCCGGGCATGGTTTCTGTAATGATTCCTTTAATGTAGTGAAGCATTTTTACCTCATTGCGAACATTTTCTTCTTAGCATCGCCGTTGCGGCCGTGGCAGATTGCTGCTGCGATTGCGTCGGCGGTATCGTCCGGCTTTGGCACTTCCTTAAGATTCAGCAGGGTTTTGACCATGAACTGAATCTGCTGTTTTTCGGCTCTGCCGTAGCCGGTAATGCTCATCTTGATTTCAAGAGGAGTGTATTCGTAAATTTCAACTCCGCTGTTTGCGGCGGCGAGAATGGCTACGCCTCTTGCCTGGCCTACGAAAATAGCAGTCTTCGCGTTGTCGTTGAAGTACAGCTGTTCGATGCTCATTTCCTCCGGTTCGTACTCTGCGATTATGTCCATGAGACCCGAGTAAAGGGTCTTCAAACGCATGGGCATAGGCATGTCCTTGTCGGTGGTTAAAGCGCCGTAAGCAACGGGTTTAAACTTGTTTCCTGTTTTCTCAATTACGCCCCAGCCCATGATTGCGTAGCCGGGGTCTATCCCTAAAATTCTTGTCATAAGCAGACTACCCCATAATCCGTTAAATTATACCACACCCCCACCCTCTTGTATAGTTTCCAAAGGGGTCGGGTACGCGGCACTTTAGTCTGCTAAAGTGCTAAAGGGGGACGGGGGGTGCTTTATCGCTTTAAAGTGCTAAAGCACGAGGCAAAGCGGAGGCTTTTCGGCATGCAAAAAGCCGGGCACTTGCGGCCCGGCGCGTTTTTCTGCAATTATTAAAATTTCCGGTGACCCAACTAATGGAGCGGCTGCTCGTGCCAGTCCTTCGGATCTTTTAGAACATGAATGAGCACGAATGCAGCGGCACCGTAAACAGGCAGCATTGCAAAGCTCAGGGCGTAGCTTCCGGTATTTGTTTGGATCACGCCGGCGAGCATCGCGCCCGCAACGGAAGAAATGGTTCCGTTCAGCCCGTTAATGCCGTAATTCACAGAATGGAAACGGTATCCGAAGTAGTCGCGAAGCACTACAGAATGTATCGGAGAAATACTGCCGTAGTTAGCTCCTACCGCAAGGAACGCGATAAAGAGCAGCGGCAGGCTCTTTGTAATAACTGCAGCTTCCAGCAGGCAGCTGCTGATGAGCGCAAGCCAGCTTATGAGCCTGAGTGTAAACTTTCTGCCCTTTTTATCGTAAAGACTGCCGGAAATAACGCGGCAGATTGCGTTTCCGATGGAAACGGCCCCTGTTGCCAGAACGCATACTGCAGGACTTGCGCCAAGGTAAGATGCCACCACTGCAATATTTCCGATAACCGTAACGGAAATAGCTATTACGAAGGATCCTGTAAGGAAAAACATCCAGAATTCGCGGGTTCTAAGCATTTCGGAAGGCTTGTAACCTCTTGCCAGCTGCTCCGCAGGAACTGCCGGGCCGCGTCCGCCCTGCTGGGAATCTGCGGACGGCGGAGCTATAAGAATGGCCATAAGCACAAGTACCGCAAAATATACTGCGGCCATAACGCGGAACGTAAGACGCCAACCTATCTGCAGGATTAATTTGTTCACGCCTGCACCCAGAATAAAACTGCCGAGGGCGAAGCCCATCATCATGGTGCCGAGGGCGAAACCCATGCGGTCGTAGAACCATTTACTTATGTTATTCTGCAGGACCATGTAGGAACAGCCCGTGGTGAGCCCGCCGAAGATGCCGTAGAATATGCAGAGCTGCCACACCTGAGTGGAAACGGAGCAGATTGCGAAGGCCACGCCGAAGCTGACTGCGGAAGCAATAAATACTTTTTTAAGTGAAAAACGCATGCTCAGGAAGCCGCCCAGAGTGTTGCCGGCGAAAAAGCAGATCATGCTGGCGGTGAACACAAGGGATGTCTGGGTACGAACCCAGCCCATGGACTCCTCGATCGGGCCGACGAACATGGACCAGGCGTAAGCCAGGCCAAGCATAAGAGCGGTGATAAATGCGCAAAATAGATGTCTGTAACGAATGTTCATGGTAAAAAAAGTAGTCTGTAATAAGTTCCACCGACAACTATACGCCTTTTATTGCGAGTTTGCCACCCCCAAGAACGTACTTTAGGACGCGCTTTGGGTCAAGCCGCCATTTCCGTTTTAGCGCTTTAAAGCGTTAAAGCACCCCCGTCCCTCTTTAGCACTTTAGCAGACTAAAGCACCCCCGTCCCCCTTTAGCGTGCTAAAGCGGTAAAGCGCAGATTTTACAGATATTTCACCCATTGCGTTGTATACTGTGGTACAATATCCTTGAGGTATTATGAGAATAGGAGAACTACCACTTATGAACACAGAGACAATAGTCAATCGGAATGAGATAACACCCATCCCCGAAGGCATTGTAGGCGAGGAATGGCTCAAGGAAAACAGCATAGAGTTCCAGAAGCTCATGACTTACTACAACTGCGCTCTGATGGAAACGGAAACCAAGTTTAAGGTTATCAACGAAGCCTTTAAACTCATGGGTGACCACAATCCGATCGACAAAATCGAAACCCGCCTTAAGAAGACAGAAAATATCCTGGAAAAACTGGATAGAAGAAACCTGCCTTATTCCATAGAGGCAATAGAACAGAACATCTTTGACATCGCAGGAATCCGCGTAATCTGTGCATTTGAATCGGATATTTACAAGCTGGCAGACGCTTTCATGAAGCAGGACGACATCCAGGTTATCGAACGTAAGGACTACATCGCTGAACCCAAGAGAAACGGCTACAGATCTCTGCATCTGCTTATAAGACTGCCGATTTTCCTCTACAACGAAAAGAAGTTTATGAATGTAGAAGTTCAGTTCAGAACTCTGGCCATGGACGCCTGGGCCTGCCTGGAACACAAGATCAAGTACAAGAAGAACGCAGAGATTTCCGACGACATCAACTACAATCTTTCCGAATGCGCAAGACTTTCCGCAATGTTCGACAAGCGCATGGAAGAAGCTTACAAGATGGTCGGCCTTCGCAGCCAGCTTTAAACGGCAAAACAAAAACTCCGGATTTGCA
>JAKSSQ010000069.1 GCA_024403005.1 Clostridia bacterium
CTCAAATCTGCCCCTCAATTGAGACCCTCAAAACAGTCCCTCAAATTGAAATTGGGTAATTCCGCCCAGCCCCTCATGTTTGCCCCTCAAAAACTTTGGCAAACCCTCAAAAACTTTGATTATCCGTTTTCTTATACGTATTAGGCTATTCCTCTTCGGAATTCTCTTCCATGCGTGCTTCCGGGAAACTTATCGTAACTAGGCAGCCGCCGTCTGCTGCATTCTCAACCTTAATGCTGCCTTCGTTGTCTTCTGCAGCCTGAGCAGCAATTGCAAGGCCAAGACCGGTGCCTTTACCGGCTCTCTTGGTCGTAAAGAACGGTTCAAAGATATGGGGCATAATGTCTTCCGGAATTCCCGGGCCCGTATCTCTTACGCTGGCAACTATCCTTCCTTCGGACCTGGAAACAGACAGTTCAAGGCGGCCTTCCGTACCCATGGCCTGCACTGCATTGATAATTATATTAAGAACAAGCTGCAGAACCTGCACTTCGTTGCCGTATATCATGCAGCCCTTTTCGTAGTCCGTCTTTATGCTTATTCCTTCCGGAATGGACGAATGGGCTATCATCATGGCGTTCTTAAACAGTGTACGAACGTCCACATACCCTCTCGTATCTTCCGTATTTTTGCGGGAAAGGTCTCCGATTCTCGTAACGAGTTTCTTGGCTTTTAAAGAAGTGTCGTAAATCTTTTCCATGTATTCCGCCAGTTCTTCGTCGTTCGGATTCAGTTTTTCCATGGAAAGGATGCTGTAGCTCATGATTGGCGTCAACAGATTGTTGAATTCGTGAGTTATGCCGGAAGTAAACGTACCAATGGTCTCAAGGCGGTCGGCGTGAGCCAGCTCCTGGCGGCGGGCCTCGATCTGGGCCAGCTCGGAATTCTTTTCCTTAAGAAGGTTAACTTCCTCTTCCAGTTCGCGGTTTTTTCTGTATCTCTTTTCGATTTCGAAGACGATAACGCCGACGCAGCACAGGATAAGCAATGCCATGCAGCAGATTACGCCGATTAGGCTGTAAACCGGTTTTATTACGATGTCGTATCTGGATGCTACGCTTACGGTAAACATTCCGTTGTCGCTATGGTCCGTCGGAACTACCAGCATTCGGGACGTGTATTCGGCGCTGTTCATCATGTCCCAGTAGTTATAGGTTTCCCTGCCCTTCTGATTTTCGTCCTGGAACTTTCTTATGGTTCCGATTACGTTGGGCGCACAGGTTGCACCGGTGACCACATCAGCGGACTCGGTATAAACGATGCCGTTGTGTCTGTGCAGAACTACGCCGGAGGCGGGTTCCAGAAGAACTACCTGGCTGTCGTTTGTAATTACGGAGCCTGCAATCTTCTTATAAAGCTCCAGAGTATCCAGAAGAACTCCGTAGTAAATGTTGTTTTTAGGGGATTTCTGGATGTAAGCGAGGCTTGTTTTGCCGTAAATGTCGGTGCAGGCAGTAATCGTATTGTTCTGAATGGAATCGAGTTTGTAGTTCTTGTAGGTTACGGAAGCGAATTGAACCCTGCCGTCTTCGATAACGAGGAACGCTCTGGTAAGGTCGTCTTTTGCTACTACGCTGTCGCAGAGAGCTCTTATGAGCGGCGCAGAATTGCCTGTATTAATGTATTCTGCTTCGGCGGCTTTAAAGACGCCGCTGTTTAAAGTATAAGTAGTTTCGGTGCGGATATAGTCGAATACGTTCTGAACGCTGTGGTCCATGGAGGCAGCAAGAGCGTCCAGGCTTTCGTCTGCCGCATCCAGAATTTTGCTGTCATAAAAAACAAACATGCCGGCAAGAACAGCGATGGAAACTATTATAACTCCTACCGCTGCAACAATTTTCCGGTTATTTTTAATCATTGTTCCGTAACTATGCAAAATCTTCTCCTTGCCCAATTTTCAAGTAATTTGTATAATTTATTTTAACTGAATCTCAGCAAGTATTAAAGAGGTAGAATATGGCAGAAGACATTGTTCTTGTTGTAGACGACGATAATTCCATAGTAGAAGTTTTATGCAAAGTACTCCGTTCCAACGGGTTTATTGCAGATACCGCATCCAGCGGTTTCGAAGCTCTGGATAAGATTGAAAAGACCCAGTACAGCTGCATTCTCATGGATATAAACATGGACGGAATCGACGGATTCGAGGTTATAAGCCGCATAAGAAAGCAGAATATTACCACGCCTATCGTTGTGGTCAGCGGAAGAAAAGAGGACTACGATACGATTTACGGCCTGGATATCGGTGCGGACGATTACATTACAAAGCCCTTTAACCCCATTACGCTGGGCGCTAAAGTAAAGGCCATTATCCGAAGATACGGCCACACCTCCGAAGACCAGAACCAGAAGCAGGAAATTTCCGCAGGGCCCTTCGTTTACGACCTCACTACCCTCCGCCTCTACAAAAACGGCGAAGAAATTCCCTTAACAGCCAAGGAAAACTCCATCATGAAGCTGTTCATGGACAACGAAAACCACATTTTCTCCAGAGATACCATCTACGAAATCGTCTGGAACCATCCGATCATGGACGATTCCACCGTCGTTGTTTATATAAACAGGCTCCGCCAGAAAATCGAGGATGACCCCTCGGACCCCCGCTACATCCAGAATGTGCGAGGCCTTGGCTACAGATTCATCGCAAAGTAAAGCACAGAAAAAACCCTCAAGCCTTACGGCCTGAGGGTTTTTGTTATGAAATAAAGAGGTTCAAATGAATTTTTGCACTGAATTCTGCGATTACTTGTCGCAAAGGTGGCAGGCAACCATGTGTCCGGGTTCGATTTCCTTTAACACGGGGGCTTCCTGCAGGCAACGTTCGTGACAGTGTTCGCAGCGGGCTGCAAAGCGGCAGCCGGGCTTGGGGTCGATCGGGCTTACAACTTCGCCCTTGATAACCTTGATTTCCTTATTGCGCATTGCGATGTCCGGTTCGGGGATAGCGGACAGCAGAGCCTGTGTATAAGGATGGATAGGCTTTTCGAAGAGTTCGTCGGAGCTTGCGAATTCAAGGCACTGTCCGAGGTACATAACCATGATGTTGTCGGAAATGTGCTTAACTACGCTCAGATCGTGAGTTACGAACATGTATGTGAGGTTCATATCGTCCTGAAGGTCCATGAGCAGGTTCAGAATCTGAGCCTGAATGGATACGTCCAGAGCGGATACGGGTTCGTCGCATACGATGAACTTGGGGTTTACAGACAGCGCACGTGCGATACCGATACGCTGGCGGCGTCCGCCGTCCAGTTCGTGGGGGTATGCTGTGGCATATCTGCGAGCCAGACCTACAACGTCCATAAGTCTTGCAGCGCGGTTGTAAATTTCGCGCTTTGTGGGCAGAGTCTTGTTGATGATCATGTATTCTGCAATGATTTCAACTACTGACTTTCTGGGGTCAAGGCTTGCGTAGGGGTCCTGGAAGATAATCTGCAGTTCCTGGCGCATCTTCTTCATCTGGCGGGGATTGTACTTTGTAATATCGTCGCCGTTGTAAAGAATCTGGCCGGAAGTCGGTTCGATAAGGCGGAGAATTGTGCGGCCGAGAGTACTCTTGCCGCAGCCGGATTCGCCTACTACGCCGACTGTTTCGCCTGCGTATACCTTCATGTTGATGCCGTCAACCGCATGCAGGAAGGACTTATCGCCTACCTTAAAATATTTTTTAAGATCTACTGTCTCAAGCAGAGGTGTTCTCTGTTCAGTCATTGCTTAGTCCTCCTTTCCCTGACAATACAGGTGGCAGCGGATGGAATGAGTTCCGTCAGTGAATACTTCGGGAGGTACTTCCTTGCAGATGTCCATGCACTTTGTGCAGCGAGGTGCGAACTTGCAGCCCTTGGGAAGGTTTGTCGGATCCGGCATGAGGCCGGCGATGGGCTGAAGACGTGCTGTCTTGGACTTGAGGTTCGGCAGGGAAGCGAACAGACCATCTGTGTAGGGGTGGTGCACAGACTTCGTAAAGATGTCTTCTGCAGTACCTACTTCGATAATTTCACCGGCATACATTACAGCTACGTTGTCGCAGGTCTGTGCTACGATGCCGAGGTCGTGTGTGATCATGATCATGGATGTTCCCAGACGGTCGCGCAGGTCGCGGATCATCATGAGTACCTGAGCCTGAATTGTTACGTCCAGAGCTGTGGTGGGTTCATCTGCAATGAGGAGATCCGGTTCGCAGGAGAGTGCGATAGCGATTACTACACGCTGGCGCATTCCGCCGGAGAACTGGTGGGGATAGTCGTTCTTTCTTGCAGGAGGAATACCTACAAGTGTGAGCGTTTCATCAACTCTTGCGTCGATTTGTTCCTTGGTAAGGCCCTTTTCGTTGTGAACGATGAGTGCTTCTGCAATCTGGTCGCCAACGGTGAGAACCGGGTTTAAGGAAGTCATGGGGTCCTGGAAGATCATGGCGATTTTGTCGCCGCGGATCTTGCGCATGCGTGCTTCGGGAAGGTCTACGATGCTGTCGCCTTCAAAGGTGATGGAACCGTTTGTAACCTTACCTGTACGTTCCGGGAGCAGGCGCATGAGTGTTAAGGCAAGAGTGGTCTTGCCGGCACCGGTTTCACCAACCAGGCCTAATGTTGCACCCTTTTCGAGGGAAAGGGATACGTCGTTTACTGCGTAAACTGTTTCCAGGTCTGTCTTGTAGATGACGCTCAGATTTTTAATGTCTAACATCTTTTCTGTGTTATTCATGTTTTTATTTCCTTTCTGTAAGCGTCTAGTTCCTCAGACGAGGATCCATAGCGTCGCGGAGACCGTCGCCCAGGAGGTTTACGGAGAATGCTGTTAAGATAATTGCCAGAGCGGGGAACAGTACGAGCAGAGGTGCGCGGAGCATGTCTACACGTGCGCTGGCCAGCATGGAGCCCCATTCGGGTGCGGGTGCGGGCAGGGACAGACCGATAAAGCTCAGTGTGGACTGATAAATTACCAGACTGGATACGTTAAGTGTTACGTTTACGAGGATAATACCCAGTGTGTTGGGAATGATGTGGCTGATGATAATGCGTGCGGAGCTGGAACCGCCTGCGCGGGCAGCTTCTACGTATTCCTGGTCTACCAGGTTGAGTACGCCGGAGCGAACCAGACGAACGTAGTTCGTAAAGTAAGCCAGAGTCATGGCGATAATCAGTACGGGGATGCTTGAACCAAGGGCAGCAACTACTACCATTGTGAACAGCAGGTCGGGGATGGACATGAAGATGTCCAGAGCTCTCATGATTAACATGTCAACCTTGCCGCCGAAATAGCCTGCGATAGCACCTAATGTGCAGCCGAACAGGCAGGAACTGATGGATGCAGCTACTGCAACCAGCAGAGAGTTGCGGGCACCGTGTACCAGACGGGACAGAACGTCGCGTCCATAGCTGTCGCAGCCAAGAGGATGTTCTGCGGACATGTGTGCGAGCCTGTTGTCCGGAATCTGAACAACGCCGACTTCGTATGTTGCGATAACATCTGCCAGAATAACAACCAGGATGATAAAGATAAGGAGGAACAGGCCGATCATGGCGCCCTTGTTCTTCTTTAATCTGCGGAGAATTTCCTTAACCTGGCTGGGTCTCTTGAAGTTAATGTCTTCGCCATCGTTGAGAAGGTCGATGGCAGAGCGAGCGGGAGCATTATTTTCTGTCATTGAAATTACCTCCTCTTACTGTACTTGGCTCTGATACGCGGGTCGATGAAGGCATAAACGAGGTCTACGCCAATCATGAGCAGCGTGAAGCAAATGGATACCATTACAGCGCAGCCGATTACCATGGGTTCATCCTTTGTACTGATGGACTGAACGATAAGGGAACCGACGCCGGGGATGGAGAACAGCTGTTCTGTGGTTACCATACCTGCCAGCAGGCAGCCGAAGCGCATGCCGATGGATGTAACTACGGGCAGAAGAGCGTTCTTAAGAGCGTGCTTCCAGATAACTGTACGTTCTGCAACGCCCTTTGCACGAGCGGTACGAACGTAGTCCTGACGGATAGATTCCAGCATGGAAGACTTTGTGAAACGCAGATATGCAGATAGTTCACAGATCGTCGCTGCAATAACCGGCAGAACGTAGTGCCTTGTGGACTTCAGACCGAAGGACGGGAACCAGTTGAGTTTCAAGGCAAATACATACATGAGTAAGATACCTACTACGAAACTCGGCACCGCCGCCAGGAAGAAGGCTATCATTGTGGGGATGGTGTCCATCAGAGAGTTTTGCTTTACAGCCGACAAAATCCCCAGCGGAACACCTATACAAACCGAGAGCAACAGTACCAGTATGGCCAGGCGCAGTGTAATTAAGAATCTGGGCCAGAGCTCATCGAATACATTCAATTTTGTGGTATATGACTGACCGAAGTCACCTTCTGTTACGATACCTTTAAGATAATTGAACCAACGCACGATAACGGGGTTGTTGTAGCCCAGTTCTTCGTTCATTGCTTCTACTTCCGCCGCGGTAGCATTGGGTCCCAGGATCATACGGCCGGGGTTGCCGGGAGTAACGTTCATTACGAAGAAGATGATCAGGGTTACGCCAAGTACGGTGGGGATTAGGAATAACAGACGCTTGATAATATATCTATGCATGTTTTCCTGCTTTCTTAGTAATAATGAGTATTAAATAATAAATTTAATAAGTGCGTGTTATGCGGGCCGGAAACCGGCCATGATGAATAGAGATTTTAAAAAGTGCGCAGACGATTCAACTAACCGCCTGCGCACAATTATTCAGCAAACAATTAACCTATATAAAGTAAATTATTTGTGCTGCAGATTACTTCCAGCTCCAGTCGTATACACGATAGTCTGTGGGTACTGCAACAGCGTTCAGATCCTTGTTGTAAGCAACGCAAGACGGGATAATGATAACGGGTGTCAGAGTGTGTGTATCATAGTAAGCGTTGTACAGTTCTGTGTAGATTGCGATACGCTTTTCCATGTCTGCTGTGGAAGCACCAGCTGCGAGCCATGCGTCGAACTTGTCAGAGAGTTCCTGGAACTTTCCGGAAGGTCCGTCATAGAGGCAGTTCTTGATACCAACAGAAGCGGAAGCGCACTGCTGTTCGAAGTTGTTGAAGTCGTAGTTACCGCAGTCATAAGCCATAGCGAAGTCATATTCCTGAGCAACGAGACGGTCACCGATTACGGAGTAGTCGCCAACTGTCAGCTTGGACTTGATGCCTACAGCTTCGAGCTGAGCGTGGATTGCGATTGCGTAGCTTTCGTTACGTCCTGCAGCAGCGATGAAGTCACCAACTTCAATGCCGTCGGGATAGCCAGCTTCTGCGAGCAGAGCCTTAGCTCTTTCGGGATCGTATTCGATGGGGTGTTCAAGGGATTCATCCTTGGGAGCAGCAGCAGCGTACTTGGGGTTGATGTACATGTGTGTGGGTGTACCATAACCGTCGCATACGAGCTTGTTTACGCCTTCACGGTCGATTGCGCACATGATTGCTTCACGTACGAGGTCGTTCTGCAGAATGTCTCCGCAAGCGGGGGATTCGATGTTGATGCAGAATGTCATAACTTCGTTGGACTGCTTTTCAACACATGTGAACTTGTCGCTGGACTTTACGTCTTCCCAATATGTAATGGGTACTACCATGTAGTCAACTTCGCCGTTCTGGAGAGCTGTAATAGCGGATGTATCGTCTTCGATTACGCTCCATGTGATCTTATCGATTGCAGCCTTGCCGCGATAGTAATCGTCGAAAGCAACTGCGGACCATTCTGTTGTGGGGTTGTAGTTGGATTCATCCCACATGTACGGACCTGTACCTGCCTTGTTAGCGATCTTACCGAAGTTGTCGCCCTGTTCCTGAACTTCCTTCATGGACAGAATCTTAACCTTGTGGAGCATGTGTCCGATGGGGGAGAAGGAATCCTTCATAACGATCTTAACTGTGTTTTCGTCAACCTTTTCAACGTGGTCGAGAGGACGAACGTAAGAACCCATCTTGGGAGCAGCCTGTGCGAGTTCATAGCTGAATACTACGTCGTCAGCTGTCATTGTTTCACCATTGTGGAACTTAACGCCCTGTCTCAGGTGAACGATGTATTCTGTAGCGTTTTCGTTAGCGTCGATGGATTCAGCAAGACGAAGGTCGTAGCCGCCATCCTTTTCGTTCAGGTCGTAGAGACCTTCATAGATGTTTTCATGAACGGTGTATTCATGAGTGTTTGTGGTCTGGTTAGGATCACTTGTTGTGAGGAAAGCGGTGTTACGGAGTGTAACTTCGTTTTCGCTCTTTTCGGGTGCTGCACTGCCGCCGCCGCAGCCTGTCATAGCTGCAACTACCATCAGTGCTACCAGAAGTACTGAGATAAATTTCTTCATAAATTTCCTCCTCTAAAGAAAATGTTATTCACAGAAAGTGTTTGCACTTGTCCACTCTCTGCCTCTTATTCAATATAAATCCATTAATATTATTTTGTCAATAAATTAATAAAAATTAATATTATGTGTTATATTATTAATGTAAGGACGGTGACCACAATTTATACTCAACAATAGCTGTAAATCTGTTGATTAATCACAGATTGGCAATGCGGGTAAATCCCGATTGCCAACACCCTGCTTTTGCGTATAAACTATAGTCACTAAGCAACACATATAATCAGTTTGATTATTAAAGGAGAATCTTAATGGATAAAAAGCCCAAAATTTGTATCCTGCGCTG
>JAKSSQ010000007.1 GCA_024403005.1 Clostridia bacterium
TATTCATCACGGCATCGTTTGATGTACGAATGAAACGAATCATGTACGTGGAAGGAAAAGACGAAAAGACCGTCCGCAGAGAACTTATGAAATCCGACAAGGAACATGTGAGAGATTATCGTTTCTTTACCGGCCACAAATGGGGATTTGTGCAGAACTACGATTTCTGCATAAACAGTGAAAGTTACGGTATCGACGGCAGTGTAGACATGATTCTGCGCCTTCTGAACAGATCCAGAAAGGTCCACGATTCCGAAAACTTTGCCAAGGGCGATGTCCTGGACATGTCGGAAGAGTTTTAGAAAAGGCATATCTTAAGGAGGCCTCAAAGGTCTCACCGCCGCAGTGCCGGGCGTGAACACAAACAAAAGATATTATAAAACCCCTTTCTGAGGATTCTATCCACAGAAAGGGGTTCATCGCATTAAGGATAAGCTGAAACTACTTGCCGCTATTGAGTTCATCGTTAATAAGCGATGCAAGGCGGGCCATGCCTTCGCGGATATTTTCCACGGTTACATTGCCGTAGCCCATACGCATGCAGTTCTTGCCTTCGCCCTTGCCGCCTATGAAGAAGCCTTCGCCGGGCAGGAAGGATACCTTGTAATCGTCTGCCTTCTTAAGCAGCTCTGTAGTGTCGTAGCCTTCGGGCAGTTCAACCCAGATAAACAGGCCGCCTTCCGGGCATACGCGCTTTGTGCCTGCAGGAAGCATGGAGTCGATGCATTCCAGCATAACATTGCGGCGTTCCAGGTAAATCTTGCGGACTTCTGCCAGGTGGCTCTGGTACAGGCCGCGCTTAAAGAATTCTGCACAGATAACCTGTGCAATGCCGTTATTCTGGGAATTCGTTGCGGTTTTTACATTAAAAACTTCGTACAGGAAATCTCTGCTGGCATAGATAAAACCCAGTCTTGCTCCGGGAGAATAAATCTTGGAGAGGCTGTTTGCGTAAATTACGTGGCCGGTCTTGTCGAAATACTTTATAGGAGGAATGTCCTCGCCGACAAAGCGGAGTTCCTTATATGGATCGTCTTCCAGAACGGGCACTTCGTACTTGGACGCAAGTTCTGCCACTGCCTTGCGGCGTTCAACTCTCATGGTTCTGCCGCTGGGGTTCTGGAAAGAAGGAATCACGTAGATGAACTTCGGATTGTATTCCTTAATCTTCTTTTCGAGATCTTCGATAACCACGCCCTCGTCGTCCATTTCGATGCCGACGCACTTAGCCTGGAACAGCTCGAAAATTTCAACGCTCTGCACGAATGTGGGAGATTCAACCAGGATAACGTCGCCCGGATTTATAAGGAGCTGGCAAACGATATTCATTGCTTCCAGTCCACCGGCGATAATTGCGACGTCGTCTTCTGTTGCGGTCAGGCCCTTGGGCTGGAGCAGATTCTTTGCGATTTCTCTGCGCAGGTCGGGCAGACCGATGGGGTTGCTGTACTGCAGAGCTTCCACGCCGCGGGAATCCCTTGTAAACACGTCGTTAACGATTTCGCGTGTGATCTCAACGGGCAGAGATTCGCTTGCGGGTGCTCCGATACCGAAAGATATGGTTTCAGCGTCGCTGGTCTTCATGAAAAGATCTCTTACGACAGCTGCTGTTTTTGCGTAATTGCTTATTCTGTCTGCGTATTTAAACATTTTTTTCTCCTAAAACACGGTTGTCTTACTAACAGATATAAGCATACCTTTATCAGTACAGGAAAACAACCCCCGCCGCTGCGAATTTCATCCGTAGTGCCAAAATTCTCTCAAGCAAAAAGCAGGCCCAAAAGCCTGCTCTCTGCTCAAAGCGAGTATACCTTTATTTGTTAACCACATTCTGCGGTTCACCGTTGATATAAGCCTGAAGGTTTGCAACTGCGATGTTCATGAGTCTCTGGCGGCTTTCTTTAGGAGCCCAGGAGATATGCGGTGTAATTATGCAGTTCTTAGCCTTAAGCAGCGGATTGTCGCCCTTGATGGGTTCAGTGGAAACTACGTCCAGACCTGCAGCATAAACTTTGCCGCAGTTGAGAGCGTCTGCCAGATCCTGTTCCACAACCAGCGGACCGCGGCTGTTGTTAAGAATAATAACTCCGTCCTTCATCTTTGCGATTGTGTCCTTATTGATGATTCCCTGAGTTTCGGGGAAGAGCGGGCAGTGCAGCGCAATAACGTCGGAAGTCTTAAGAACTGTGTCCAGATCCACGTATTCGCCGATTGCCTTGCCGGAATCTGTGGGGAAACTGTCGTAAGCGATTACGTTCATGCCCATGGCCTTTGCGATGCGGCCTGTAACCTGTCCGATGCGGCCGAAGCCGATGATGCCAATGGTCTTGCCTGCAAGCTCGATGAGCGGATAGTCCCAGAAGCACCAGTCGGGGCAGCTTTCCCAGCGGCCTTCGTGCACTGCATCGCTGTGGTGAGCCACATGGTGGCAGATTTCCAGCAGCATTGCGATTGCAAACTGGCCTACTGCGTCTGTTCCGTAAGTCGGAATATTGGAAACGATAGTGCCCTTTTCCTTAGCTTTGTTTACATCTACAACGTTATATCCCGTAGCGAGCACACCGACAAATTTCAGATTTCCGCAGGCTTCCATAACAGCCGCAGTAATCGGGGTTTTATTGGTGTAAATTGCTTCTGCGTCGCCGATTCTCTTAATAATTTCAGTTTCGTCTATGGGTGTTCTGTCGTATACGGTGAGTTCACCCAGCTTTTCCAAACCTTCCCAGCTCAGATCGCCGGGGTTTTCTGTATATCCATCAAGTACAACTATTTTCATATGAACCTCCTGTCGGTAATATTGTACCACTTTCCCGTTTGTGATATTATAACATATGAGTTAAACGTTTACATAGTATGTAATCGACACGATTAACATCATTTTTACATACAATTTTGCGTAATATGCGCTAAAAAGAAAGGACTTGGAACATGAGCGTAAAAGCAACTTACGAAGAAGAATGCAAAGCCAGAAAAGAACTGGTTCGCTGGGGAAAAGAAATCTACGATCAGGGTCTTGTAAAAGGCAGCGGCGGAAATCTTTCCATTAAGATTGACGACAACACTGTACTCCTTACTCCGACCGGATGGTTCCTGGGCCACATGACAGAAGAATGCATCAGCAAGGTAGACATGGACGGAAATCACCTGGACGGCGAAAAGCCGACAAAGGAAGTTCCCCTCCACCTGGCAGTATATAAGCAGAGACCCAATGTCAAAGCGGTATGCCACACCCACTCCATCTATGCAGTTTCCTATTCCAGCACTGCAGAAGAAAATACATTAATGCCTGTTTATACACCCGGCTGCGCAGCTAAGTGCGGACCCATCATGCTCACAGCTTTCGCCATGCCCGGTTCCGACCAGCTCGGCGAAAACGTTCGCAAGGGCATCGAAGCATCCAACGCAACATTAATGGCAAGCCACGGCGTTGTAGCTGTAGGCAAGGACCTGGAAACAGCTGTAGGCGTTGCAAACGAAGTTGAAAACAATGCGATGATCCACTTCATTACAGACAAGAAAGCACGCGTTATGACCGACGACATCCTCGAAGGAATCTACGCAAAGATCAAGTACTAATACAATTTGGATATAAGACCAGAAAGGCATTAAACATGACAAAAGGCATGATGAGAGCCCTCGTTTTCAAGGGACCCAAGCACTTCGACGTAGAAATGCGCCCCATTCCCGAAATCAACGACGAAGAAATCCTCGTAAAGGTTAAGTTCGGCGGAGTTTGCGGAACAGACAACAGAATTTATCAGGGAACAAAGGTTATCGATGCTCCCAGAATTACAGGACACGAATTCTCCGGCACTATCGAAGAAATCGGCTCCAAGGTTCCCGGCGACTATAAGATCGGCCAGAGAGTAAGCGTTTACCCCATGATCTACTGCGGCAAGTGCCACTGCTGCCTGGAAGGCAGAACAAACATCTGCGTAAACAGAACAACTATCGGCTACGAAATCGACGGCGGATTTGCTCAGTACGTAAAGATTCCCAAGGAAGCTATCGCATGCGGCAACGTAGTTGAAATTCCTGACAGCGTAAGCGACGAAATCGCAGCTATCTCCGAACCCATCGCAGCTGCTTACCACGGCATCCAGCAGGCTCAGCTTAAGGACGGCGACGTATTCGTAATCGTAGGCGCTGGCCCCATCGGTCTCTTCCACGTTCAGCTTTCCAAGAGCGTAAACCTAGGCAAGCTCATCGTTATCGAGCCCATCGCAGAAAAGCGCCAGATGGCTAAGGAAATGGGTGCAGACATCGTTATTGACCCCATGAACGAAGACGCAAAGGCAATCATTATGGAAGCAACCGGCAAGAAGGGTGCAGATTCCGTAATCATCGACGTAGGCGTTCCCAGCGTTCTCGAACAGTCCATCGACTACGTAAAGAAGGGCGGCCGCTTCGTAATCTTCGCAGGCAACCCCGTAGGAACAAAGGTTACCATCGACCCCAACGTAATCCACTACAAGGAACTGGTAGTAACAGGCTCCTCCTCTTCCTCCGCAGACAACCAGAGAGAAGTATTCAAGCTCCTGGATTCCGGCAAGGTAGACTGCAGCCAGATGGTTTCCGGCGTATTCACACTGGAAGAATGGCAGACAGCATTCGACATGAAGGCTAACTACATGGGTATTAAGACTATCCTCGACCCCTGGACGGTAAAGTAATATGAAAGCATTTGTTTCAGCACAGATGGTTCCGGAAGGAATCGAAGAACTTAAAAAATACGTAGACGAAATAAAGTTCGGCGGCTGGGGAGCAACAGGTAAGAAGCTCACACCGGAAGAACTGGTAGTCGAAGCAGCAGACTGTGAAATCCTCGTAATCTGCTACGAAGACATAAACGATTATGTTCTGGACAACATGCCGAACCTTAAGTTCATCGCATGCTCCAGAAGCGGCGTAGAAAACGTAGATAAGGAAGCTGTACGCAGACATTCCGTACCCGTTTCCTACTCCCCGGGACGCAACGCAAACGCAGTTGCAGAGCTGGCCGTTGGCCTCATGCTGAGTGCGCTCAGACACATTCCCAAGACCTATCATTTCATTAAGTCCGAACAGTGGGACCGCGTGCCCTGGGACATCGCCGGCAACACATCCTTCAAGACTTTCGACGGTTTTGAACTCTCTGGCAAGACAGTAGGTTTCCTTGGCTACGGCGCCATTTCCAGAAAGGTTACAAAGCTGCTCTCCGGCTTTGACGTAAAGGTTATCGCATACGACCCCTACGTTACCGAATGGCCCGAAAATGTAACCAGCGTAAGCCTGGAAGAGCTCTTCTCCGAAGCAGACGTAGTAAGCGCACACACAAAGCTTACTCCCGAAACTACAGGAATGATTAACGCAAGACTGTTCGACCTCATGAAGCCCACTGCAGTATTCGTAAACACTGCAAGAGGCGGCCTGGTTAACGAACAGGATCTCTACGAAGCATTAAAGAACAAGAAGTTTGCATGCGCAGCTCTCGACGTTCAGATTAATGAACCCATGAAGCACGATTCAAACTTCCTCGAGCTGGACAACATTATCCTTACACCCCACATCGGCGGTGCTTCCAAGGACATTATTGCTCAGCAGACCAAAATTCTACTGGAGGATATCGATGCATTCTTCAAAACAGGACAGCCTGTTCATGCAGTCAGATAAAGCGGTATTTTTAGGCCTTGACGTTGGAACCACCAGCGTCAAGGCTGGTTTTATATGGGAAGACGGACGCGGAATAGCGCAGGAGTCCGTCGAATACCCCACCTACCCTCTCGGCCACTCCCGCGTAGAGCAGAAAGCGGAGGACTGGTGGACAGCCGCTAAAACAGCCATAAAGAAATTATCCGAAAAATACCCCGAAGAAGCAGCTCTGCTTAAAGGCGTATCTGCAAGCAGCCAGGCTCCGGCCATGCTCCCCGTCGGCAAAGACGGAAAGCCTGTCCATAATGCACTAATCTGGATGGACAGACGCGCAGAAGCCGAATGCAGATACATGGAACAGACCGCCGGGGATTATATAAAAAGCACGGTCTGCAACAGAATAGACCCCTACTATGCGCTTCCGAAGCTGATCTGGTTCAAGAACAGCCACCCGCAGGAATACAAAGACACCGAAGTGTTCCTTCAGGTTAACGGCTGGATAGCCTACATGCTCACCGGCGTGTATTCCATTGACGAATCCAGCGCGGCCCTTACCCAGACTCTGGACGTGAACGCAATGGCCACAGACTCGAAAATTTTCGAGATTATGGGCCTGGATATGGATAAGTGGCCTAAAGTATATAAATGCAGCGAAATCGCCGGATACGTGACGGAAAAGGCCGCAGAAGAGCTGGGAATTCCTGCAGGAATACCCGTGGCGGCAGGCTGCATAGACGGTTCTTCCACGCCTCTTGGCCTCGGCTTAACCGAAGCCGGCGACGTCTACGAGATGAGCGGCCAGTCTTCCGGAATCGGGGTTGTCCTCGACAAACCGGTCTACCACCCGAACCTCTGCCTCTTAAGGCATGCCTATGGTGACAAATGGATCCTCAAAGGCAGCATGTCCTGCTCGGGCGGCTCTTTAAAGTGGTTCAGGGACAATGTGGACAATAAGATCTACAGCTACGACGAATACAACGCCATGGCTGAAAAATCGCCCGCAGGAGCTAACGGAGTGGTCTTCCTGCCATATTTGTGCGGCGAGCGCGCTCCGCAGTGGAACAGCAGCTTAAAAGGCATATTCTGGGGCATAGGAACGGACACCACCAAGGAAGACATGGTGCGCGCCGTTATGGAAGGCTGCGCATTTGCGCTCCGCACCATCCTGGACGAATTTAAAGACGAAACCCTCCACACCAGGCCCATCCTGGGCACCGGCGGCGGATATAACAGCCGCATTTGGTCACAGATTAAGAGCGACATCCTTAACGCGGTAATTACCGTGCACAGAGAGACTTTCGACTCTGCCCTCACCGGAAATGCCCTGCTCGCCATGATGGCAGCCGGATACGAAATTCCGGAGTTCCCCGAGGCAGAAGACGACATCGCATACAGGCCCGACCCGAAACTCAGAGACTTCTACGAGGCCAGATATGCCCTCTATCTTAAGATTTTCGAGGCAAACAAGGATTTATTTAAAGAAAGTGAGGCAATCAATTGCTTGCAGGAATAGATGTAGGTTCAACCGGAATAAAGCTTTCGGTTTTTGATGGCGCAGGCAGCCGAATCGGCTATGCTTACAGGGAATATTCGCTGGAATACCTGCCCGGAAGCAGAGTCGTTATAGACCCGGAAATCTGGTGGAACAGCCTCCTTTCCTGCTTCGACGAGCTTTCTGCACAGGGCAAGCTGGCAGATATCAAGGCCATCGGTCTGAGCCACGCAAACGCCCTCATAATGACGGACAAGGACTTTAAACCCATCCACAAGGCAGTTATGCAGCTGGATAAGCGCGGAGCGGAAACAGTTGCCATAATCGACTGCGAGTTCGGAAGCGATAAGGTATTTAAGATTACCGGCAACAGCAACAAGGAAGGCTTTATCTGGGGCCCGACGCTCAAGTGGTTCAGAATTAACGAGCCGGCTTTGTACGAAAAAATCGGCGGACTGTTTAACCCGGCCAGCTACCTGGTTATGAAGCTCACCGGCGAATACTGCATGGACTGCACGAGAGCCACAACGACCATGCTCTGCGACATCGAAAAGAAGGAATGGAGTAAGGAGCTGTGCGAATATTTCGAGCTTGGCAGCGAAGTTATGCCCAGGCTCTGCAGAGGCTCCGACATAGTTGGCACAACCAGAGGTGAATGCACCGAGCACGGCCTTCCCGAAGGAATAGCCGTGGCAGCAGGCGCCATGGACACCGTATCTGCCATGACGGGCCTTGCATCCGGCAAGCAGGAAAACGCCCTTATAATGGGTAGCGTAGGCCGCTTTATCCTCATGCCCGAATATCTGGACGGCAGGTTCCTTAACACAGTGACCGCAACCAACACCTCCAAAGCCAGCATGACCCCTGTAAACAACGCAGGAACGGCTTTAAAGTGGCTGCGCAACATTATCATCAGCAGCCGCGAAGCCGGCGACAACTGCTACGAAAGGATGAACCAGCTGGCAGCTTCCAAAAAGCCCGGAGCAGACGGACTGGTATATCTCCCCTATCTTAACGGCTCCAGCTGCCCCAACTGGGACAGCACTGTACGCGGCATGTTCATGAACATGGAAGCTTTCCACGATGCAGGAGATTTCTGCAGAGCGGTTATGGAAGGCGTAGGATACTCTCTGGCAGAAAATTTCTACATACTTAATAACGACATAGGCATCGCAGACGGCCCCATATTCTGCGGCGGAGGCGGTGCTGCAAGCGATACCTGGATGCAGATAATCTCCGACATAATCGGAAGAGAGCTGCTTATCCCGGCAAATCTGGAGACCGAAACCATAGGCTGCGCAATGCTCGCAGGCATAGGCACCGGCGATTTAAAGGAAACGGATCTGGGAAGCTGGAACAAAGTAATTAAGACCATTACTCCAGACATGGACAACCACAGCTATTACCAGGAAATGCTTCCAAAGTTTATAAAATCTCTCGAGATTTCTAGGCAGGTTAACAATATTTATAAATAGTTATATAGGTAATATAAAGAGAACCGCCCCGGCTCCAGTGCCGGGGCGGTTCTCTTTTTAATGGGGATGAGCCGATATTACTCGAATTTGCAGTAACGTACAGCCTGTGTTTCAAGAACGTAGTCGCCCTTGAAGCTTGCAAGCTTCTTTACGTTATCTGTGCCTGCATGTGCGTCTGCGCATGCCTTGTTGTCCCACTTTTCGATGAGGATGATTGTGTCCTCTTCTTCCATGGGCATATAGAAGTTGTAACCCTTGTTTCCTTCTTCTTTTCTAACGCCTTCAGCAACGCCGGAGGAAACAACCTTTTCGAAATAAGCCTTAGCCATGCCGGGCTTAGTCTTGTAAGTTACGATGATTGTAAGAGGTGTATTTTCCATTTTCTTTCCTTTCTACCTTTACGGTGTAACAAATTAGAACTTGGAATCGTCCAGAATAGCACCCAGGTTAGCGGATGTTACCATAGCTCTGTAGCGCTTGAGGTAACCGGATACCTGCTTGGGAGGATTGGGAACGATTTCAGCCTTTCTCTTGGCGATTTCTTCTTCGGATACCAGCAGTTCCAGCTTGTGGTTGGGGATATCGATGGAGATCATGTCGCCGTCCTTGATGTAAGCGATGAGACCGCCTGCAGCAGCTTCGGGGGAGATATGTCCGATAGAAGCACCTCTGGATACGCCGGAGAATCTGCCGTCTGTAATGAGTGCGCATGTGGAGTCAAGACCCATACCTGCGATAGCACCTGTCGGGGAGAGCATTTCTCTCATGCCGGGGCCGCCCTTGGGGCCTTCATAGCGTACAACTACTACGTCGCCGCTCTGAACCTTGCCGCTGTAAAGACCTTCGCAGCATTCTTCTTCGGAGTTGAAGCACTTTGCGGGGCCTGTGTGTACGAGCATTTCGGGAAGAACTGCGCCCTTCTTAACTACAGCGCCGTCTTCTGCCAGGTTACCGTAGAGAACTGCAAGACCGCCGGTCTGGGAGTATGCGTTTTCTCTGGGTCTGATAACTTCTTCGTCCTTAATCTGAGCCTTAGCGATTCTGTCTGCCCATGTTCCGTCTACTGTCTTAGCGGAAGCGTCGATCATGCCGTAGGAGTCCAGTCTCTTCATAACGCCGGAGAGACCGCCTGCTGCATTGAGGTCAACGAGGCAGTGGATGCCTGCGGGGTTCAGCTTAACAAGGTGGGGTACGCTGTCGGAAATTCCGTTAACTGCTGTAAGATCGAAGCTGAGACCTGCTTCGTGGCAGATTGCGGGAAGGTGCAGCATTGTATTTGTAGAGCAGCCCAGTGCCATATCAGCTGCGAGAGCGTTCTTGATAGCTCTGTCGTCGATGATGTCTCTGGGGCAGATGTTCTTTTCAACAAGTTCGAGAACCTTCATGCCTGCGTGCTTAGCGAGGAGGATTCTCTGGCTTTCTACTGCGGGGATTGTGCCGTTTCCGGGGAGACCCATGCCGAGGATTTCTGTCATGCAGTTCATGGAGTTAGCTGTGAACATGCCTGCGCAGGAACCGCAGCCGGGGCAGGAGTGTTCTACGATGTCCTGAGCCTGTTCGTCAGTCATCTTGCCTGCTCTTACTGCTCCCGGAGCTTCAAAAGCGTCTGTAAGTGCAACCTGCTTGCCGTTTGCATGGCCGGGCATCATGGGGCCGCCGCTGCAGAAGATTGCGGGGATGTTAAGCCTTAAAGCTGCCATGATCATGCCGGGAACGATCTTATCGCAGTTGGGGATGAATACCAGACCATCGAAAGGATGAGCGTTAGCCATGATTTCTACGGAGTCTGCAATGTGTTCTCTGGAGGGCAGGGAGAAGAACATACCTTCGTGGTTCATAGCGATACCATCGCAAACACCGATTGCGGGGAATTCGATGGGTGTACCACCAGCCATGCGGATACCGGCCTTAACAGCTTCGGAAATCTTGTCCAGGTGCATGTGTCCGGGAATGATTTCGTTCTTAGCGCTTACGATACCGATAATGGGTCTTTCGAGTTCTTCATCTGTGAGACCGAGTGCTCTGAAGAGTGCTCTGTGAGGAATTCTATCCACACCTTTTTTCATTAAATCGCTTCTCATTTTATCTCCTGTTGTGTATTTAACTACTTATTGAAATAGAGAACCTTAGCAAGTTCGATGTACTTCTTGTCTCTTGCCTTGATAGCTGCGTCTGCCTTGTCGCCGGAGTAGTCGTAGAAACCTTCGCCGCTCTTAACGCCGAGCTTGCCTTCTTCTACCATCTTGCGAAGCAGTGCGCTGCCTTCCTTTGTGTCAGCCAGTTCTGCGTTCAGATAGCTGTTGATGTGGTCAAATGTGTCGAGTCCGCCGTGGTCTGCTACGCCGAAGGGTCCGAGTACGGAGTATCTAAGGCCCATGCCTGCCTTAAGAACTGTGTCTATATCTTCGAATGTTGTAGCGCCTGTTCCTACCAGGTGGAGAGCTTCTCTCAGAACTGCGAACTGGATTCTGTTAATAACGAAACCGGGAATGTCCTTAACAACAACGGGGCTCTTGCCCAGTTCTTCTACAAGCTTACGCATTTCTGCAACGCGTTCGTCGCATGTTTCTTCGCCCTTAATGATTTCGCAGAGGGGGAGAAGATGGGGCGGGTTGAGCCAATGCTGACCCATGAATCTGCCGGGGTTCTTAACAACCTTAGCGATTTCTGTAACGGGCAGACCGGATGTATTTGTAGCGAGGAGGATGTCTTCTCTGCACATTTCGGAAACTTCCTTCCAGAAGTTGTGCTTAACATCCATTCTTTCTACGATGCATTCAACAACAAGATCGCAATCTTTAAAGTCGTCCTTTTCCATGGTGTAGCTGATTGCTTCATAAACTGCCTTGGACTGCTGCGGTGTAATGATTCCTTCCTTTACGAGAGTTTCCTGATTGAGGTCAACCAGGTGCTTGCCCTTTTCGATTCCGGGAGCGAATACATCGTAAAGTACTACTTTGTAACCTGCCAGAGCATAAACCTGAGCAAGGGATGCGCCCATTACGCCGGCGCCTGCAATTACAACCTTTTTCATAGATGAATAATCTCCTTCCATCAGTAAACGATTGATGTGTGGTTGAGAATAGTGATATTTTTAACGGCCATCGGCCTTTTAAGTCTCTTTAAATGTCTTTTAATGCGTTGTTGACCGCAATAAAGTTGCGGGTACTTCCTAAAAGAAAAGGCGGCAGAAGCCGCCCTTCCTGTAGTAATAAATGTTGTAAATTCAGAATTTTATTCCGGTTTACGAGTTTAGAAGCCTACGTTTTCGCGGCCCTTGAGCTGCATCATTTCTCTTGCTTCGTCGGGTGTAGCGATTTCGAAGCCCAGGTTCTTGAGGTTTCTGATGATGATTTCAACCTGTTCAGCGTTGGACTTAGCCAGTTCGCCGAATTCGTTGTACAGACCGTCTTCCATACCTACACGAACGTTTCCGCCCATTGTAGCCATCATTGTTTCATAACGGTACATTCTTCTGCCGCCTGCTACCATGCAGTAGATGCAGTCGTCGCCGAAGTATGCCTTAGCTGTGTCTACCATCAGCTGCATAACCTTTGTGTTGATAGGCATACCGCCCTGTACGCCGGGAACGAACTGAAGTACTACAGGCTTTCTGCAGATACCCTTCTTATAGAAGTAGTTAAGTGTTTCCAGCTGGCCCAGGTCGAAAATTTCGTATTCGGGGCATGTGCCTGCTGCGTTCATGTGGTTGATGCAGTATTCGATGTCGTCGTATGTGTTCTTGAATACGTCGTTAGTTGTCTTGAGCAGGAATTCTTCTTCCCAGTCGAACTTTGTCGGCTTTGTGAGCAGTCTTGTAGTACCGGAAATGTTGAAGTTCATGGTACCGCAGTTGCAGGAAGCCATTTCGGGCTTAAGAGTATCGATTACGCGGAATCTCTGTTCAACTGTCATGTTGTTTCCGCCGGTTGTCATGGACAGAACACCGTTGCTGCGAGCCTTGATGCCCTTGAGGATTTCACCTACTACAGCGGGATCTGCTGTGGGGTGACCGTTTTCGAGTCTGCCGTGTACGTGGCAAACTGCTGCGCCTGCATCGATTGCTTCAACAGCGGAATCGATAATCATCTGCTGATTGTAAGGAAGATACGGTGTCATACTGGGTGTATGGATGCCGCCTGTAACAGCGCATGTTACTACTACTTTTCTTTGTGCTTTAGCCATTTTTAGCTCCTTAAATTATTTATAAACAGATTTGCATTGAACAAATACTTTCACTACTTATATATTATATGGTAGCCCATATTTTGTCAAAACGAAAATCGCAATATTTGTGGTTTATTTACAAAGTTAAACGTTTACATTAATCGGATAAACGTTTACAATAACACTTTTTATGGATTTTTAACATTTTTCGAAACTTTATGCGCCGAATGTTGCAGTATAGGTATGTTTAGGCCTGCATAACACAAAACCGGAGGCAAACCTCCGGTTTTTAATGCATTTTCGTTGAATCCAATTCCGGATTACTTTTCCATTTCGTCGAGCATTGCAACGCGTTTTCTGAACTCTTCGCTTGTGGAAAATTCAGCCTTTAAGAATGCCTTGATGATGTCTTTTACAACATACTTTCCTACGATATCTGCGCCGAGGCAGAGAATCTGTACATTGTCGTGCTCTACGCACTGGTGAGCGGAATAGATATCGTGGCAGAGACCTGCACGTATGCCCTTTACTTTGTTGCATGCGATGCATGCGCCGATGCCTGTGCTGCAGAACATAATGCCTCTTTCAGCTTCACCGCTTGTAATAGCTGCGCAAACCTTCTGGGAGATTACGGGGAAGTCTGCCATATCTGTGGAATAGCAGCCGAAATCCATAACTTCGTTTTCTTCCTTAAGCATGGGCATCATTTCCATCTTAAGATTAAATCCGCAATGATCGGAGCCTACTGCGATTTTCATAGTCGTTTTCCTTTCGTTTATAAATGTAAGTTAATAAATATTTAATCCGGCGTCGGGGAACATCACCCAGATTGCGAGGAGGATTCCCCACATTATGGCTATGCCCAGATCCCGAAAAAGTCCGCTTATAAGGTATCTTTTAATGCCGTTCTTCCTTATTTCGCTTACAGCCGCAATCAGTATGGCCAGGCCAAGGCATCCTGTGGTCCCTGCCTGGTGCAGCAGAGGATGCTCGGGGTCAAAATAAGCCGTGCCGAGAAATACCATCGCAATTACGAGCAGCGAAACATAAACAGCCCTTGCCCTGGGGCTCATCGGTCTGTCCTGTGGTTTTTTAAAGAAAAAGTCGGTGAAGTTAGACATATACCTTAAATAAATAAAAAAGGGTGAATGCTCAGATCCACCCTTTTATTAATAACTAGTGTACGAGAAGCAGTGTTACCTGCGGAATCATTGTAATTATGATAAGTGTAATTGCAAGGGGCAGATAATACGGCAAAGCGCCTTTTACCATTCGGTCGAAGCTTATGCCTGCAACTCTTGCTGTTGCGTAGAGGCATGTTCCTACCGGAGGTGTAATGAGACCAATCATGAGGTTGAATACCATGATGAGACCGAAGTGAACCGGGTTAACTTCGAATGCGATAGCAGCCGGTGTAAGGATAGGTCCGAGAATCATGATAGCTGCGTTTGCGTCCATGAAGCATCCTACGAAGAGCAGGAAGATGTTGATCATCAGCAGGAAGATGTACTTGTTGCTGGATACGGAAAGGAAGAAGTTAAGTACGATGGACGGAATCTGGAACTTTGTAATCATGTAACCGTAGAGAGTGGATCCTGCTACTACAAGCATGATTGCAACGGATTCTGTTGCTGCGGACTTAAATGTTGCGATAACTTCCTTAAGAGATACTTCGCGGTAAACTACACATACGAGGATTGTTGCGTAAAGTGTAGCAACACCTGCAGCTTCTGTAGCGGTGAACACACCGGAAAGAATGCCGCCGATGAGGATGACCGGAGTCATGAGCGCGAGAATGGAGTGTCTGAAGAGATCCCACAGTTCGCCTAAAGATGGGAATGCTCTTCTGGGGTAATTTCTCTTAACGGAGATGGCCGCTACCATTAAACCGAGTGTGACTGCGCACAGAACACCAGGGATGATGCCACCAACCAGAAGGCTGGAAATGGATACGCCGCAGGCGCTGCCGAATACGATAAGAGGAATTGAAGGAGGAATGATGGGTCCGATTGTGGAAGAAGCAGCTGTAATGCCTGCTGCAAATTCTACGTCGAAACCTTCTTCCTTCATAGCTTCGATTTCAATGGTTCCGAGGCCTGCAGCGTCAGCTACGGCAGAACCGCTCATGCCTGCAAATACTACGGAAGCGAGGATGTTTACCTGACCGAGACCGCCGGGAATCCAGCCTACGAGAGCGTTGCAGAACTTAAAGATACGCTTTGTAATGCTTCCTACGTTCATCATCTTGCCGGCAAGCATAAAGAACGGAATAGCCAGAAGTACGAAGCTGTTAACGCCTGCTGTAAGCTTCTGAGCCATAGTGCCCATGTTTACGATGCCGAACTTGCCGCCGTAGAGCATGCCTACTACGGAAGTAATGATGAGTGCGTAAGGTACTGCAAAACCGAGAAGGAACAGAAGAAGAAGCATTCCTACAAATATTGCTACTATCATTTGGTTTCCTCCTCTAATTCTACGGTGTATTCAGCTTCAGCTGCCTGAAGCACTTCTTTATAATTTACTGCTCTGTTGAGAACAAATATTACAGATGCGGAGCAGCCGATGATTACAGGTATGTACTGATAACATACCAGCAGCCAGCGAACTGAACCGAATGTCATAGTATTTGTAGATCCGTAATAACGTACGGCACCGATAGTAATGAAAACAAGCATTACAACGTAAAGTGCGCACATTATCCAATAGAGCAGAACTCTTGCTTTGTAAGGAATCTTATCAAAAAAGTAAGTAACTTTGAGCTGGTCGTTTTTTGCTTCCAGTACGGGCAGCATAAGGAATACCAGCCAGATGTAACCCATGCGGGCAAATTCTTCTGTCCAGGGTGCAGAAATTTTAAGAACGAAGCGGAACAGTACCTGAAGAAGAACCATTATGAGCATGAAGAACAGAATTACTGCGCTTATGCCCTCAAGTACGTCCGAAATCTTTTTTAAAACACTTCTCATATGGTTACTCCATAAACTAAGCGTGAATAGGTTTATTAGTAGTTAAATAGTATCAATAAAATAATATTAAAGATTGTTAAAAAACGGGCAGCCATTGGATTAATGGCCGCCCGCATAAGTCTAGCCTGCTAAAACGCGCCGAAAATTAGTTTCCGAGGTAAGCGGAGATGTAGTCCTTAGCTTCCTGAGAGAAGTTTTCGAGAGCCTTTTCGATACCAGCCTGAGCTGCCTTAGCCCATTCATCCTTATCTACGTCGATGAATGTAGCACCGTTGTCAGCAGCCTTCTTCTTGTTTTCAACTGCCATAGCGTCGAGTTCTGCATCGCCCCAGTCGTCAGCTTCCTTAAGAGCCTTCAGGAGGATTTCCTGATCTGCGGGATCCATAGCATCGAATACATCGCAGTTAATGCACCAGTGGTGCAGACCGATCATGTGTTCTGTGTTCATGATGTACTTGTTTACATCATAGATGGAGTTAGCACAAATGTTGTCGATGGGGTTTTCCTGAGCATCTACAACGCCTGTCTGCAGAGCGGAATATGTTTCAGCCCATGCAACTACTGTGCACATAGCGCCCATGGAGTTCCATACTGTTACCCAGGATTCGATTTCGGGAACACGAATCTTAAGACCTGTCAGTTCTGCGGGAGTCTTGATTTCCTTGGAAGCTGTGAGGAGTCTCGGAGTTCTGTTCTGTGTACCGATGAGGTAAACGTTAGCGCTGGACTTTGCAGCGTCAGCGATTGCCTTACCGAGCTTTTCGTCAGCATAAACTGCCTTAACGTCGTCAGCGGACTTGAAGATGAAGGGAACGAGTGTCGGGTCGATGCCTGTAGCGATCTGAGAACCGAAGTTGTCGCCGAAGTGAGCGATGTCGATTTCACCCATCTTGATCTGCTGGATGTTTTCGAGTTCGTTACCAAGTGTAGCATCCTGGTGGAATGTAATCTTGATACGACCGTCGGAGTACTGGTCAGCAAGTTCTACGAACTTTTCGCCAACGAGACCGATAACTGTGCCTGTAGCGTCAGAAGAAGCCATTGTGAATTCATATGTCTTAGCTTCTGCAGCTTCACCGCCATTGTCTGCGGGAGTAGCACCGCAAGCTGCCATAGCGAATACCATGGACAGAGCCAGCAGTACTGCAATAACCTTTTTCATAAGCAATTCCTCCTTAATTTTGGTAGCTTACAATAAACTGGAAACGAAACCTGAAACTTCGAGCATGTCTAAAATGTAAAAATCTGCTCAGATTTGTGTAAACGTTTCCACATGAAGTAATTAAATCTTACAACATACGATAATCACTTGCAAGTACATTTCACAAAAATCGGCGGCACCATGTCCCCTAATGATTGACACAGACTTTAGCTAATGGTATATTTTAGTAAACGTTTACATATTACTAAAACATTTAGTATTTATTTTTTTGGAGGATTTCTTATGAAAATCGGATTTATCGGACTGGGGGCAATGGGCCGTCCCATGTCCAAAAACCTTATCAAGGCTGGACACGAAGTACACGTATACGACATCGTACCCGCAGCAGTTGAAGAATTAGTAGCAGCCGGCGCTATCGCAGAAGCAAGCAATAAGGCTGTTGCAGAAGCTACAGACGTAGTTATCACAATGGTACCTAACTCTCCGCACGTTAAGACAGCTGTTACAGCTCCCGACGGAATCCTCGCTGGCAAGCACGAAGGTACAATCCTTCTCGACATGAGCTCCATCAACCCCCTCGCAACAAGAGAAATTGGCAAGATCTGCGAAGCTGCAGGCGTTCCCATGTTAGAAGCACCCGTATCCGGCGGTGTTGGCGGCGCAGCTAACGGTACATTATCCATCATGTGCGGCGGTCCCAAGGATCTGTTCGAACAGCTCAAGCCCATCCTTGACATTCTCGGTTCTTCCGTACTTCTTTGCGGTGAACTCGGTGCAGGCAACACAACAAAGCTCGTTAACCAGCACATCATCGCTGTAGAAATCGCTACAGTTGCTGAAGCTTTCGCAATGGGCAAGAAGGCTGGCGTTGAACCCGAAATCATCTACAATGCAATCAAGGGCGGCTATGCAGGCTCCAAGGTTCTGGACGGAAAGCTCACAGCAGCTATGGACAGACAGTTCGAAGCAGGCTTCAGACTCGACCTCCACATTAAGGATATGGTTAACGCAGTTGAAACAGGTTATGCAATGGGCGCACCCATGCCTCTCGGCAGCCTCGTACTCGACCAGATGAAGTACCTCTCCGCTAACGGACTCGGCAGCGAAGACAACGCTACAATGATGAAGTACTACGAAAAGCTTGCAGGATT
>JAKSSQ010000070.1 GCA_024403005.1 Clostridia bacterium
AGAATTCGACCATTTCGTCTTTGTCGCTTACTGCCATGTTTATGAGCCTGCAGTTTTCCAGGCCAGCAGTATTTTCGGAGAGCTTGCGGAAATTGCGCTCTTCCGGTTCAACTGCGTAGATTAAAGCAGGAGCTCCGCCTGCATATTTTATGAATTCTTCTACGGTGTCGCCGGCGTCGGCACCCAGATCCATGTAGATCTCGCTCTCATCCGGGTCAAGAAGAGCCCAGTTGTCCGCATCTTTGGTCTCGCAGTTAACCAGATACTGAATTTTGCCGGTGAGCCTGTATTTGTTCACGCACTGGAAAACCCTGCGGCTCTGGTCGTCTGCCAGAGCATCGAAAACCTTCTGCAGCTGCTCTTCGTGCTCTTCTTTGTACTGCGGCGTAAAGAGAATTTCGCTGCCGTCTTCCTTAAATTCGGGTATAACCGGCAGATCCGGGGCATAAAACTCCGTTTCGATAGCGATGTGGAGGATATTTTCGATTACATCGTCCCGGTGGCTGCCGAAGCAGAGCAGGACGATCATGTCGGCGCCGAATTCCAGAAAAGCTTCGCGGTAGCCGCGCACCGGATAGCCGTGAAACTCCTTATCGCGCACGAACCCGTCGGATGCAAAGAAACCAGCGGGCTTTTTGCCGCGGCGCTCCAGCTCGCGCATTATGCGTTCAGCCGCATTACCTCTTCCATAAAGTACTATTTTTCTGTCTGTTTTGCTTAAATAATCCCACATTATGCCTTATATTCCACCTCTATGGAGAATTCTACCGCTGCCTGAATAAAATCGTCTAAATCGGGATTGTCCGGATTTTCGAGACGGGACAGCACATCTTTATAATACTTGTTGACCCAATTAATTCTTTCCTGGAGCCTGTCGTCGTAAAGCGCGTCGGGTATGTGGCGGAACACCAGGTATTCTGCCAGCCTCTGGTGCATACTGCTCGGCCACTCCTTTGCGGCCAGGTCGTCCCAGAGAGCCTGGCGCACGTCCATTAAATACTCTTCGACTCTTGGAATCTGAGAATCCGGGTCGTCCGGGTCCAGAGGTTCGCCGTAGACATCCAGGCCGTCGTCTTCGATTAAGACGAGCTCCAGCGGCTTTTCGCTGCTCAGGACAAGCCTTGCGGCCTCCTCGCAGGCAAGGCCCGGACCGACTTCCGTTATATTGGTCCAGAAATTCCTGAACCTGGGGTGGTCCGTGCAGATCTGGCAGAGTATGTCTTCGCTTCCGGTTTCGATAATGAGTTCGCAGAGATTGCTGTCGTTAAGGAAGGGGCATCTGTCCCCTTCTTTAAGCTTAAAGCACGGCATTTCTCCGGATTCGTCGATGTTTTCGCGAAGGCGGTCGCCCAGAGGGCCTTCCATAGCTTTGTACTTTGCAAGGCTCTCCTCGTCTATGTCTATTTCCCAGCCCGCACAGCAGGTTCTGCTGCATGCGCCGGCTTTGCATTTAAAATCTTTGTAGAAAGATGGTGCGTATGTTTTCATAATTTATGTTCTGTAAATTCGAGTTTTTATGCCGGATTGACCCAATGCGCTGCGGAATGCCCGGATTTCGGCGCTCCGCGCCGGCTCTAAAGCATTACTGCTTTGCAGAAAATCCAGAGGGCAGCAAGGACTGCAAAGTTGATTAAGAGGAAAAGCTTCATGTAGCGGGCGGGCTGTGCACCCTCTGCCGCGCAGTAAAGCTTGTAGGATATAAGGCTGGCAAGGCTTGCGATGGGGGTGCCCAGCCCGCCCGCGTCCACACCTAAAAGCAGTGCATTTGCGTCAGCTGTAAAGCCGCTCAGCAGAACCGCTGCCGGCACGTTGCTTATTACCTGGCTTGCCATTGCGCTCACTTCGAATGTTCTGCCGGCCATTGCAGCGCTAAGGAATTCGCTTATCTGCGGAATTCTTGCCAGATTTCCGGAAAATACGAAGAAGCAGACAAAGGTGAGCAAAAGCATGTAATCCGCATCTCTGAGCAGCTGCCGATCTCTCGTAAAAACGGACAGCAGCACGATTACGAGCATTACCTGCCAGTTCAGAATGCGCAGAACTGTTGCAAGGCAGACTGCAAAGAGAATTCCGTAGAAGATTACCTGCGTTTTAAAGTTCTGCGCAGGGCCCAGCACGTCGTCTTCGATTTCTTCCTTGGGAGGATTCTCCAGAGCTGCAGCGCTTTGCGTGCCGGAATTCTGCAGATCTTCGGAGCTTTCGTTCTTCGGGTCTGCCCCGGAGGTATCCTTAGCTAACTGTCCGGAATCAGAAGAGTTCTTATCCTTGCAGAAAGCCAGCACCAATACTGCGCAAACCACCAGCGAAAGTATCCATAAAGGTGCAGTTATCTTAATAAAATTCCCGAAAGGAATGTTAAACCAGGAATAAATGTACAGATTCTGCGGATTTCCGACGGGGGTAAGCATGCTACCCAGATTCGCAGCCAGAGTCTGCAGAATTACAACTTTTATAAGCAGATTTCCGCTGCCTCCGGCCAGATTCAGAACCATTACGGAAAAAGGCACAAAAGTAAGGAGCGCCACATCGTTGGTAATTAACATGGAGCAGAAAAAGCATAGCAGCACCAGCCCCATGCAGAGTCCGGTTATGCCCTTCGCGCCGTCGCACATCCTGCGTGCGATAAGATCGAAAAGCCCGGATTTCTTAAAGCCTGCAACCACCGTCATAAGGCAGAAAAGCAGCGCCAAAGTTCGAAAATCTATGTATCCGATATATTCCGGCCCCGGTTTTACGAAAAAACAGCTTACAAGTGCAGCTGCAAAGGAAATGCAGAGCACTATTTCCTTTTTTATGAATCCGACTAATTTATCAGTAAACGTCACAGTAAAGAACCTCTCAATATAGATATAACACTATATTTTAACACATATTACCCGCAGCCGATAGTTTCCATTTCGTACCCGTCCCCGTTTAGCGTGCTAAAGCGATAAAGTGCTAAAGCACCCCCGTCCCTCTTTAGTGTGCTAAAGCGGTGAAGCAAACAAAAAGCCCGCAGCGGGTGCGGGCCGTGTTTTCTATTTAATTTTGGCAACCAGGTCGTCCAGAAGTGCGTTCATCGTAAGATTGGGAACACCTACTACGATGTTGTTGCAGTGGTTCACCGGGATAAGATATTTGGGAGCGTCGCTCTTTGCAACCGCAAGCGCCATTTTCTCCGTAACTTCGCCGCAGAGGGAATCCGCAACCACGATGCCGATGGGTCCGACGATAATGTCCGCCTTTGCGGCGTTAACTACAACCGGGTTCTCCCCTGTCGCAGCCTTGTCCGGCTTAGCTTTAAGCATGTTCTGGGTTGCGATGCTGTTCGTGCCGATAACGGTAAATTCGTCTGCCGGGCACTCTGCCTTGAGCCTTGCGGTAATTTCCTTGCCCAGGCTGCCTCCCTGGCCGTCTATAATTAATATTTTGCGTGCCATAGTCAGTCTCCTTTTCCGCCCTTTACTGCGCCAGCCATTCGCCGCTTCTGTTGAGGTACTGGATGTGGCGCGGGTTGAAGCCAATCACAACCGTCTCGCCTTCCACGCCGATAACTACGGAATCGTGGCGGCTGTAATAATTGGATCTTTCAATCTGGGGCACGCCCTCGGGAACGCGGATCATTTCCAGGTTCTTAAAGTTATCCAGGTTAACCGGATGCTCCGTAAAGGCTTCGGTAACTGTAATTTCGATAATGTTGTCGATGTTCTTGATTTCCCAGTCGATGGCTTCCGTTCCGGGCTGGAGCGTAAGAGCTGTCATGAGCGGGTCCGTAATGTGAACCAATGTCTTAACTCTGGACCAGGTCTGGAAAGGATCGGGGATTACTCTGTAAACGCAGCTGTCCTGCACGGGCAGAATAGCCATTCCTTCTGTGGATTCGTAGGTTTTGGGAACGAATGCAGCGCCGCCTTCGTAAGCGCAGCTGGAAGGATCCTTGCCTTTAAACATGCTTCCGATGAGCTTTTCGCCTTCCAGAACCATGTTTTCCGGCTCTACGTTGTAATATCTGTAGCCGTCTTCCTTCTTTGCAGCGAATACGTCGTCTTCGTCCTCGTAGAGCCAGTATTCTTCTACAGCCCAGTTCTTAGCTTCTTCGCAGGCTGCCTTAAAGATTTCTTCCGGGCATTCCTTTTTTACGACAAATGCATTGCCTGCGCTAACGGCGCCTTCTGCATTGCGGTCACATATAAAATAGCAAGCGTTCATGTCTATTCCTCTGTTTCTACTTCGATTCCGAATTCGCTGGGAAGGAATCTGGGGCATACGTTCTGGTAAGTCTGGATTACGGAAGCTGCAAGGCTCGTACCGATTTTGCAGGATTCCTGCAGGGTCTTGCCGTAGCTGAGGCCTGCTGCCACGCCAGCGAAGAAGGAATCTCCTGCGCCTGTGGTATCCTTAACGTCTACGGGAACTGCATCTACCACGCCGCATTCTCCGCTTTCGGAGTCTGCATAAACCGCACCCTGGCCGCCCATGGTAACTACCATGCTGCGGATGCCTGCGCCCTGGATCTTTTCCAGAAGCATCTTAGCCAGAGCCTTGGGCTTTACTGCACTGTAATCCTGGGAGAACAGAATGCCCATCTCCTGCTGGTTGCAGACGAAGCAGCGCATGTACTTAAACAGGTCTCTGCGTTCGATGGCGATGCTCATGTTGCTTACCACGCCGTAGATATCCTTGCCGTGCTTTTCTGCCAGCTCGATAACCTTCTTAACGAGCTCCTTGTCCAGATCCATTTCCAGGGTTATGGACTTGCATTCTGCGAACATTTCGTCGCCCTGTTCCAGCAGTGCGTTATAAATTTCGTCCAGTTCTGGCCTCTTGGAAATGGCTGCAACCACGTCTCCGGTGTTGTCGAAAACTGCCAGCCATGTGCCCATGCCGTCCTTAACGGTGCGCATGTATTTGGTGTTAACCTTGTGGTTTTCCAGCTGTGCCTTAACATCCTGGCCGATACCGGTGTCGTCTACAAGGCTGAGGAATGTGGGCCGAAGCTCCATATTCGCAATATCTTCCACGATATTTCTGGAAACACCGCCGTGTACGTATTCAACGGTTCCCATATTTCTTCCGGCAGGTATGTAAGTGCTTAAAGGATAGCCCTTAATATCTACAAAAACCGGTCCGATTACTAAAATTCCGCCCATTTTAATTCCTCTTAAAATAAATTATTCTTATTCTTCTGCTTCTGCCTTGCGAGCTGCGATAATTTCGTCGATGAGCTCAATGCTGTCGGTAATCATCTTGTCGCAGTGGGTCTTCTTATCCTTGCCGGCCTTAACTGCACCGGAAAGCAGATCCTTGCAGTTCATGAGACCGTCGTGTCTGTCTGCCATAGCGCGTCTGTACTGCTTAAGGGTGTTGCTGTCCTTAATTCCGTTAGCGCCCAGGATAATTAATCCTGTAACGATTGCGCCGCAGGTTGCGCCGTAGCCCAGACCGCCGCCGATATTGTGAGCCAATCCGAGAGCTGTTTCTTCGGAAAGCCCCAGTTCTTCTGCATAGGAGAGAAACAGAGTTTCTGCGCAGTTATAGCGCATGGGAACTTCGTTTCTGAGCTCCATAGCCTTTTCGATGTGTTTGTTCATTTTCTTTACTCCTTGTTAAAAATACCGGGCCGGAGTGCCGGCCCGGTTTGAACATTCAAAAGTTTATTATTCGATGATAATGGACTTAGCTGTGAAGTTGCTGGAATCTGTATAGGAACCGTATACGAGGATTCTGCTGCCTGCCTTAACTGCGCCCAGAGCTGCTGTCTTGCCGGATGCGCTGTCGAGGATGGAACCAACTGTCTTGCAGTTTACATAGATAAGCTTGTTGTTTGCATTGAGAACTGTAATAGTCTTAGCGTTTGTATCTACTGCCAGAACTTCTACGGAGAGCTTTTCTGTATCTGCAGATGTCTGGTAAGCCTTATCCTGGTGAACTTCTGTAATTTCGCTTCCTGCTACAACTACGGAAACTTCGTCGCCTACGTTAATGGAGGAAAGCTTAATGGATGTCTTGCCGTTGTAAGCAGCTGCATCGCTGTTGAGCTTATACATGTAGCTTTCGCCGTCTTCGTTTTCGATAGTCCAGCTTGTGCCTGTAAGCTTAATTGTGATTGTGGTCAGCACGCCGGAGAGGCTTGTATCCAGAGAAGAAGCTGCGATGGACTTAACTTCGCCGCCCTTTAATGTAACTGTAATTGTTTCGTCGTTCTGGAGTCTGTCAACTGTAATTGCGAGAGAACCTCTCTTGATTGTGGGCATGTCTTCGATATCCATGTTGAATACCAGAGTTTCGCCTGTTTCTGCCTTTACGTTGAGAACAACTGTGCTGCCGTAGGTTGTGCCTGTAACAGTACCTGCGATTTCAGTTTCTCCGGAGGAAACTCTTACCAGTTCGCCCTTGCCCTTTACGAGCTTGATTGTTGCAAACTGATTCTTGGCCATGTCGCCGAAGCCGGATTCCTTGCCGTCCTTTTCGTACTTTGTTGTGGAGCTTACCTGATAGCCTGTTACGTCGCCGGACATCTTGTCCTTAATCTTGAGGCCGCCTGTGTTTGTATTGAGTTCAGTAATTGTACCCTGAGCCCACTTAACATCTGCGTTTGTAGAGATCTTTACGGATGTAACTGCGTCTTTTTCGGAGCGAATGTTTGCGTATTCGCCTACGCAGGAAGCTGTAAGAGTCTTGCTGCTTCCGTCTACTGCTGCCTTAAAATCTGCTTCCTTCTTGAAGCTGTGGTAAACGCCTGTAAGGTCTCTTACTACGATCTTGCCTGTGCTTACGGATGTAATAACGCCTTCTGTGGATGTAACGCCTGTGTATTCGTCAATCTTAAGGTCGATAGTGTTTTCGTCCAGGTAATTGAGGATGTTGCAGAAAATTGTAGCAACTACAGCTCTTGTTACGCTGCTCTTGGGCTGGAACTTTCCTGCGCTGTCGCCGCCTACTACTCCCATTTCAGCGAGGAGTGCTACGCTTCCGCGGTACTTTGTGCCGATGGATGCAGCATCTTTGAATGTGAGTTCTGCGGATGCCTTGGAGACAGCCTTGTCTGCCATCTTGATAGCGCGAACTGTGTAAAGAGCCAGTTCCTGCTTTGTCATTTCGGAAGTGAGCTTAATGTCCTTGAGTTCGCTTTCTGTAAGGATGCCTGCAGCCATGCAGATTGCGATGAACTTGTTAGCCCATTCAACGTCGGAATTCGTCTTAACAACTGCGCCATAATCTTCTACGATTGCGTCTTTAGCCGCATCGTCCAGATCGTAAAGGCCTGCCAGCATTACGAAGGTTTCTGCGAATGTAAGGGTCTTGTCCGGGCGGATTGTGCCGTCGGAATAACCGGATATAATTCCCTTATCTACGAGGGTTTCCATATATTTCTTTGCCCAGTGGCCTTCCAGATCCTTATAGGTCTTGGTCTCTGCAGCGAATGCAGGAACAGCAGATGCTAAGAGCATTGCCACCAGTAAAGTTAACGATATAAGTTTCTTAAATTTACGCATTTAGGGTCCTCCTTTTGAATGCAAATCTCTTACCTATATTATATAGGAGAACAGGGAAAATGTTTATAGGAAAATGCAAAAAACTACAAAGAACCCTTGCCGGTTCCGTCGTCCCAGAGGACAATTTCGCCTGTTTCGCGGGTTTTGTTCATGTCTATAAGGCGCTGGTTTCTGGACCCGCGGAATCTTAAGGAAATGTCCTTTTCCGCAAGTACAAACCGGCCGTCTACAAGGACGTCTATGCACTTGAGCATCTCGTCCGTATAGTCACATCTCGGGTGACTGCCGGCTTTATGCAGCTCGCTGGCCAGAGTTAGTCCGGTATAGCACCAGACGTCCTTGCTGGGGAACAGATCGCGGATCTGCTTCAGCAGGGGAAGAAGTTCCTCCTGGTTGGAAGGTTCAAAGGGGTCACCGCCGAGGAGCGTGATCCCACGCACATAGCTCTTGCTTAACTCGTTGAAAATCTGCATCTTGGCTTCGCCGTCGAAGAGCTTTCCGAAGTTAAAATCCCAGGTTTCGGGCTGGAAGCACCCTTCGCAGCAGTTTGTGCAGCCGGAAACGAAGAGGCTTACGCGCACTCCCGGGCCGTTTGCTATATCGGATTTTTTAATTTCGCCGTAATTCATAAATATCTCTCCAATCAGTCAGCCTGCAGCTTTGAATAGCTGTACAGGAAGCTTACCATCTGAGCTCTCGTGCAGTTTCTTTCGGGTCCGAAATTGTTTGACCCAACTCCGCTTGTAATGCCTGCAGATGCGGCCCAGCTTACCGCCTTTGCATAGTAGGAACCGTCCTTTACATCTGCAAACTGCGCATAATAATCTGCTTCGGGCTTTCCTGCCATAAGCCACAGGAAAGTAACAGCCTGAGCCCTCGTGCAGTAGTCTCCCGGCGCGAATTCCGCAGCGTTTTTACCGCTTGTAATTCCTTCCGAAACCGCCCAGCGCACTGCTTCGGCATAGTATGCATCTGCATCTGCATCTTTATACTGCATGGCGTAATTTACAAAAGATCTGCCGGCCAGGGTCCAGAGGAAAGTCATCATCTGGCCTCTCGTGCAGAGCACCTCGGGGCCGAATTCGGTGCCGGAAATACCGCTGGTAATGCCCTTCGCAGCCGCCCAGTTCACAGCATCCTTGTAGTATGCGCTTTCGGGGGCGTCT
>JAKSSQ010000071.1 GCA_024403005.1 Clostridia bacterium
ACCAAATCAAAACGGATTTCGAAAAGCTGGACACCTCCGGTATCTTTGCCTAGCGCTTTAGTCTGCTAAAGCGTTAAAGCACCCCCGTCCCTCTTTAGCGTGCTAAAGCGGTAAAGTGTACCCGTCCTCAGGGGAGGCAATCTGGCATTATTAATTGCAAGAAAAGTGGATATAATAACATTGCCAAAATTGAGTATACTGTAATTGTGATCACTCAGCAGTTATAGCAAAGCACTTACAGGTAAATCATTATGGAAAAAAATAAACTCAATAAGTTAGTCCTTGCAGCCATGTTTGCCGCACTTGCTCTGGTTGCAACTATGATAATAAGAATCCCCAGCCTCGGCGGAAACGGCTACGTAAACATCGGAGACACCATGGTGCTCCTGAGCGGCTGGATCCTCGGCGGCTTCTACGGAGCTGCAGCAGCCGGCCTCGGATCCTGTCTCGCAGACCTCTTCGCAGGCTATGCCCTCTACGTTCCCGGAACTTTCGTAATTAAGTTCTTCATGGCTCTCGCAGCCTGGGCAATCTACAGAGTTCTGGCCAAGGAAGGCAAGTCCAACACAGGCGTGCTCCTCGTATCCGGCATCGCTGCAGAAGTAATTATGGTAGCAGGATATCTTGTCTACGAAGCATTCTTCCTGGGCTACGGCGCCGGCGCCCTGCCCGCAGTTATCAGCAATATCGGCCAGGGGGTCACAAATATCGTCCTCGCCCTCGCACTGCAGTTGGCCCTGCAGAAATCCAAAGCTGTTTCCACAAGCATCAGCAGCAGCTTAAAGAAATAAGACTTTAACACATATGTTCCCATAAAAATCGCCCGTGTCCTCTTACGAGAACCCGGGCGGTTTTATTTTCAGTATTACAGGAACAGTTCGCCCTGCAGGTAGCAAGCGCACTTGCCTGCCATTTCTACGCGGTCTGCATCCTTGAGGTCGTCGCAGATAAGAACGCCGCCGCGGCGGGACAGCTGGTGAGATTCCATGTGGGTCTTGCCCAGCTTATCTCTCCAGTAAGGAATGAGTGTGCTGTGTGCAGAGCCGGTTACGGGATCTTCGTAAATTCCGCCTGCCGGTGCGAATACGCGGCAAACGAAGTCGCAGTCCGGTGTGTTGGACTTAGCTGTAACGATTACGCACATGTCGTCGTCGATTTCCAGCAGATCCTTTTCAGCCGGGTGCATCTTCCTGATAGCTTCGGGATCGTCAACAACGATCATTGTATCTCTTGTCTTCTTGCATTCGAGAATCTTAGCGCCGAGGTACTTTTCCCATTCGGGCTTAACGGGCTTGTCTACGCCGACCCATCTGGGTGCGTTCAGAACCTGATATTCACCTTCGTAGCGAACGATGAGTTCGCCGCACAGAGCGTTAAAGTGCACCTGCTCCAGTTCCGGTTCGAGGAAACGCTTAACTACATAAGCGGAACCCATTGTAGCGTGGCCGCAGAAGTTAATTTCACCGCCGGGTGTGAACCATCTCAGATCGTAATCTCCGGGGCCCTTGTTTACAAGGAAAGCTGTTTCGGAAAAGTTGTTTTCAATAGCGATGTTCTGCATAAGCTCGGCATCGATAGGTGCGTCCAGAACGCATACACCTGCCTGGTTGCCTGCGAAAAGCTTTTCTGCAAATGCGTCGACGATGTAGTACTTCATAGATCCTCCTGTAAGTAAAAGCGTTGTAAGTACCGGGTTAAAGAAGTTCACGCTGGTAGAGCCCCATGGTCTTTTTGGAATGGATGGGGTCACCGGCTTTGTAATTGTTGTAAATTTCACAGCATTGCTGCTTGGTCTCTACAGTAAAGTATAACACCTGGAAGTCCGAAGGTGGTACTGTTTTATCTGCAGTATAAAGGGGCACGGTGTTGAGTAATTCAGAATACTTGCGGCCTCTGCAGATTAAAGTAAAATCTGCGCCGGTCCTGTCCGTAAGTTTGCGAAGTCCGGAGCACTTTCCGCAGCCTTCCGCAGATCTTCCGGGGCAGCTGCGCATCTTCATTAAAGGCACGTAGCCGTAGCCGGCGAAGCCGCGGGGCATGGCGCTCTGCAGTTTTCGCATCCTGGCGAAGGACATTTCCCAGGTGAGGCACGCATCCGTGAGGCCAATGCATAAAAATTCGTTTAAGGCATCGGAGTTCAGCAGATTGAGTTCCGGGCCTCCATGGGCCGAAAATCCGCCTTTAATGGCAAAATAAACAGCTCCGATATTGGAACATACAACATCTGCAATGCCAAGTTTCTTTAAAGAAAGGCTCCAGTCTTCCCAGGCATCTTCCCTGCCTTCATCTCCGTAGAGCAGCGCCGGAATTTCGGCCCAGAGCCTGCCTTTATATTTTTCTGCCATAGCCGGATTTGCAAGAATCTCTGCCATAGGCAGAATTATTATATCTCCTTCTGCCGGGCTGAACACCTGCTCAGCCTTTTCGAAGCGCAGGCGCAGCTGGGGCTCTTCCGGGAATTCTTTCTTAGGAATCTGCAGCGCATCTTCTGCTGCAGCCTTTTCTGCTCTCTCCATTCCGCTGTGGCGAATGCCTTCCAGCTGCTCCAGCGCATCTCGCCTTAAAGCGTTGAGCGCAGAAGCCGGGAGCATAAGGCCTTCGTCTATCTCGCACTCCAGATTGTTAAGCACGTAAGCAGTGCTGCCTGTCTTGCCGAGGCTCTTTGCAGCCTGCTCGGAGCTTAAAGCCATCTTGAGGGCTTTTTCTGCCGGCGCCCCCTCTGCCCTCGCTGTAAAGGCGGGCGCGCCTCCTTCTGCTAAACCGCCGCAGCCGGAAAGCTCCGAAGCGCAGCTAACTTCCAGCACCGAAGGTCTGCCGGCTTTAACGGTGAGCTTCATGTCTACCGGGATGCGCTTGGGTTCACGCCCCTTGTAGAGCTTTTCAAGATTCGCAAGAACATCTGCCGCAGCAACAACATCGTCTTTGGTGCGGTAGCCGAACATGGCAGCTGTGCGCTTTCCTGTGTAATATCCGTCGGTAAAACCGCTTCTGGAGAAGACGGCCCGGAGGCTCGTCTCGTCGGGGACTCCGCCGTCCAGAGCCTGCCTGCAGGCTGTAACCGCTGCAGCCACGTATTCCGGGCGCTTCATTCGGCCCTCGATCTTAAGGGAACCGACACCGATTTCCGCAAGCTCCGTTAAATGCTTAATATAGCTCATGTCCTTTAAGGAAAGGACGTGGTCTCTGCTTCCGGTCCGCCAGTCCAGTCTGCAGGGCTGGGCGCACAGGCCTCTGTTGCCGCTGCGGCCTCCGAACATGGAAGACATGTAGCAGTTGCCGGAAACGCTCATGCAGTGGGCTCCGTGGACGAAAACCTCCGTATCTGCACCGGTTTCGTCTACGATAGCGCGGATTTCCGCCGCAGAAAGCTCTCTTGCCAGAACTATGCGCTCGAAGCCGTATTCCTGCAGGATTTTAACCCCTGCAGCATTGTGCACGGCCATCTGGGTAGACGCGTGGATTCCGAGAGTGGGCCAGGTCTTCTTCGCGTAAGCTGCGACGGCCAGATCCTGGATTATAAGGGCGTCGGCCCCGGCCATGGCAGCCGTATCCACAGCTTTGTACATGGCTTCCAGCTCGTCGTCCGCGATGAGTGTGTTCAGCGTTATATATACTTTTACGCCCGCATTGTGGCAGTAGCGCACCGTATCCTTCAGGTCTTCGCCTGCGAAGTTGTCTGCGCTTCTTCTGGCATTGAACTCGGGCAGTCCGAAATAGACCGCGTCGGCTCCGCATATTACAGCGGCTTCCAGCTGAGCTCTGCCCCCTGCCGGAGCGAGAATTTCAGGTTTATTCATAGTATCTCCTTGTATCTTACTATTTTAACACAAGGCCTTTATGTGGTAAAATATTATGCTTACACAAATACAAGAATAGAAAAGGAAAAACTATGTCTTTAAATACAAATAAAATCGAAAACGTAGAACTGCTCATGCCGGCAGGCGACATGGAAGGCGTTGAAACTTCCCTCCGCTACGGCGCAGATGCGATTTACTGCGGCGGCCCCTTCATGCAGATGAGAGCTTCCAAAGTCGGCTTCACCGAAGAAAAACTGGCAGAAGCAAGCGAAAAAATCCACGCTATGGGCAAAAAGCTCTACGTAACCGTAAACTGCTTCGCAGAAAACGAAGAGATCCCCAGAATCGGCGGCTACGCTAAGTTCCTCAAGGGCATAGGCGTAGATGCGGTAATCGTATCCGACATCGGTGCCATCGCAGAGATCAAGGAAAAGTGCCCCGAGCTGGAAGTCCACGTTTCCACTCAGGCCAACTGCATGAATTACAGAGCAGCCAACGTATACTACAACATGGGCGCAAGCCGCGTAGTTGTAGCCCGCGAGCTCTCCCTGGAAAGAATCCGCGAAATCCGCGAAAACACTCCCAAAGATCTGGAGCTGGAAGCATTTGTTCACGGTGCAATGTGCATGTCCTACTCCGGCCGCTGCCTCCTGTCCGCATACCTTACAGGTCGCTCCGGAAACAAGGGCGAATGCGCTCAGAGCTGCCGCTGGCATTATTACCTGATGGAAGAAAAGCGCCCCGGCGAATACTTCAAGATCGAAGAAGACGACCGCGGGTCTGCAATTTTAAGCTCCAAGGAAATGTGCTGCATCGAGCACCTGCAGGAATTTGCAGACGCAGGCGTCTGCTCCTTTAAGGTGGAAGGCCGCATGCGCACACCCTTCTACACCGCAACCGTTGCAAACGCATACCGCATGGCCATCGACGGCAAGGCTTCCAAGGAAGAGCTCATGGCAGAGCTGAACACAATCAGCCACCGCCCCTTCTGCACCGGCTTCTACTACAATGACCCCAATGCATTAATCCCCGACACGGAAGGCTATATCCGCGACTGGCTCTTCGTTGCAACAGCTCTGGAAGACAGCAAAGACGGCAAGGTTAAGGTAATGACCAGAAACCCGTTCCAGTGCGGCGACGAACTGCAGGTTCTCACACCGGGAAGCCTGGGCAGACCTTTCGGCGTAACATCCATCGTAAACGAAGACGGAGAAGCTTTAGACCGCTCCGCAACACCCATGCGCGTCCTTACAATTTCCGCACCCGACGGAATCTTAAAGGGCGACATTATCCGCAAAAGACAGTAAATATCCGGTACTTCCGGCAGACAAAGACCCCCGCGCAGCCGCGCGGGGGTCATTTTAATCTTATAAGCTATTTACTAATGCATTGCCAGCATACCGAGCACGAAGCAATGTGCCGGATAGAATGCATAGCAGAAGTACTGGAACCACTTTGCGTGGTATCCCTGTCTGCCTCTGTAGAGCCAGATAGGAATGAGAGCCAGCAGAGCAAGACCCTGCTGAACAAGCTCGAAATTATGTCCAAGGATATTTACGTTGTAGTAAAAACCTCCGAGGATTTCCACGTTAATGTAGTACAGGCAGCAGAACTGTCCGATAAGACAGATAATCTTCCAGATTTTCTGCGGATCCTTGCTGTTCTTAAAGAGCTTTACTGCGATATTGTCTTCTCTGTTTCTGTCGAAGATAAAGAAGATAAGTACTGTAACAACGCCGCATCCGTAGATATCTACGAAGAGCGCGTAGCCGAGAAACATGCCAATAAGGCAGACTCCGACATAAGTTACAGCAGTAAGCAGCAGCTTGCCCGTCTTTCGTACCGTATCCATGACGAGGATTCCGCAGATGGCGATAAGAAGAGTCCACAGTACGTTGTTGTGAACAGGATAGAAAAGCTGTCCTCCGTACATCATGTTAAAGGGAATTTCCGAAATAACTGCAAATATAAGCAGCCTCTTCATGTATCTCTTTAAATTGCTGGTGTGGTCGTAGCCTTCCACTATCATAAAGGCGAAGATCGGAAAAGCGATTCTGCCTACGCAGCTCATCCAGGGGTAGGCAAGAACTGTAGCCCACATGTGGTCTATCAGCATGAAGATCATCGCCATAATGTGCAGTGCAGCAGAGCTTAATCCGCCGATCTGCTTGTCTTTTAAATTGTCCATACACTCTCCTGTCAGTTTTATTTCTTTGGATCGGGCAGAAGGTTAACGCCCTTTCCAATCTGGGCCGGCAGGAAATTCATGCCGAATATCATCTTTATAAGCCATACGAACAGCAGAAGTACCAGAATCGGTATTATGCACGAGGTCACCAGCACAACTGCCAGTTTCTCAATAATGCTGTTGAGCATGTTTTCCATTGCCTTAACCTTGTGGGTCACACCTGTGGTTACGGATTCAACCGCACCGGTGACCCCATCAGCAAGGCTTTCAGCCCATCCGTTGATAATTTCAAGAACACTCTTGGACCCCTTGGTTTTAGCCGCCTCTTCAAGTTCCTGGGATGTAACTGCTTCGTCTGTAATTTCCTCGATGTATTCAGTAGTTTCCGCAATGGAAAATCCATAAGTGTTTTCTATAAGCTGTGAAACCTGTACGCTGGCCGGTACTACCATAAACAGCGCGATTCCAAAAGCTGCAATCTTTACTGCGGCAGTCTTAACGGATCTGTTTCCGAAAAGAACGCCGAGTCCGCCGCAAATGCAGGCAATCGGCACGATTATCTTGAAAGCTGCCAGCCCCATAAGGGTAAGCAGGTACTTTTCCAGATAAACTGCGCAGAGCGCCAGCAGGAAATAGGTGCTCACATCTGCCAGCTTATTGGCGATGGGAGTGCCTACGTCTCCTGGCATTAAAGTAATCGCAGCGGAGGCTGCTGTGGAAGCAGCCATAAGAGTCATAACTGTGTCTTCCTTGCTGTCCAGATATTCTATGCTCTCCGCATGGAAATCGGGAGAAGCTGCCTTGCCTGCAATTCCGAAGAAAGAGACAAGCGCAATGGCAGCGAGAACAACCAGTATGACTATGGATTTAGTATCTAATTTAATATTCATCAGTCATTCTCCGTGCATTTCATAAGCGTATACGCTATCTGAGCTCTGGAAGCCGGCGCTTTCGCATTCTGCATGCTTTCGGGGATAATGTTTTTGCAAACTGCCCACTTCATGGCATCTGCAGCCCATGCGCTCACATTGGCGTCATCTACGGCGCCGCAGCCTTCAGGTCTGCCCAGATAGTTCCAGATAAGTGTTATAGCCGTTTCGTTGTTTAATACCGCATCGCAGCCGAAGGATCCGTCGGGTCTGCCTGCTGTTACGCCGTTGGCAGCTGCCCAGTTTACAGCTTTTGCAAACCAGTCTGTATCCTTAACGTCTGTAAAGGTCTTTGCGGGAATGATATTGCCTTCTTCGTCCTTAATTTCGGGAATGGTCTTGTCCTTGTCGATGTTGTAGAGCACCTGCACCATCATGGCTCTTGTAATGGAGCTGTCCGGGCGGAAAGTTCCGTCGGTGTAGCCGCCGAAAATTCCGTGGTCTGCAGCGTATTCTACAGCTTCAAGGCCCCAGTAATCTGCAGGAACATCTGCAAATCTGCTGCCGAAATCGGGGATTCCCGCGGGGCAGACCGCACTTGTAAGGCAGGAAAGCCAGGATAATCCGCTTCCGCGTCTTACGCTTAAGGGGTTGACCGCAACTCCGTAAATCTTCATTAACTTCATGTCGCCTTCCGGAGTGTACATGGAGCCTACTGCACTTATAACGTAAGGCTTGCCGTTTTCCATTCCCAGGTAAACCATGGTGTGGCCCGGGAAGTAAAGCATTGTTCCGGCGGGCATCATGGAAAGCTTGCGGAGCTTTTCTGCGTCGCTCTGGTCTTTAAGATCTACGCAGGCACCGGGTGTTAAGGGCTGCCAGCTTGTATTTCTGGGCAGCTCCAGGCCGAAGCACTTGTAGATGGTTCTGGTGTAGAGGGAGCAGTCCATGGAAGCCAGCATGCCGCCCCAGCCGTAGCGGTTTCCGAGGCAGCTGAACGCAATGTCCAGGATGTTCTTCTGGGTCATGTCCGGATAGCCTACGCTTACATCGCAGTGCTGGGAAACGAGAGCCATCTGCTTTGCGTACTTACCATCTGCATCTCTTGTGGGAAGGTAAACCACGTAGTTGTTCCAGGCGCCTCTTTCCTTGATGTTTTCCGGCATTTCAGCTGCGGGAACCAGCCTTAAAACCGTTCCCAGAGTGAGCTGAAGCTGATTGGAATATGCGGAATATACGGAGGGTTCCAGGTAGAGTCTGTCCTGAAGAACCACGATAAAGTCCTTAGCGGAAGAGTCTACCTGCCAGGAATCCAGCCATTCTTCGTAACTTGCACATACTGCCAGGTCGTCGCCGCATACCCAGCCGCTGCAGGAATTTGCAAGGCCGTAGTAGTATACGTGTTCGCCCTTTGTGCTCTTAATTGTGCAGGCCTGCTTAATTACGAAGGGTTCGTTTACGTTTAAAGAATAATTTGTTAATTCGTCGTCCGAATCCTCTGCGGAATAGCCGATGTATTCATAGCAGGGCCAGGACTGCAGAGCTGCAGGTCTTACTGCAACTGCATATTCGTAAGATTTGGAAGTATCCTTCCAGGCTGTAGCTTCGATATCCTTAAGGATTGCACCGAAGTATTCTTCGTTGCTTGTCTGCACGCCGTCTACGTATATCTGGCGTGTGGGAACAGCTTCCTTAAGCAAAGCTTCGCGAAGTGCTGCAGCGTCGAAAGTTCCTGTGTATTTCGTA
>JAKSSQ010000072.1 GCA_024403005.1 Clostridia bacterium
CAGAAGAACATGTTTGCAAGCAGAGCCATTGCAAGCCTTACGTCCTTAACGATAAGAGCCGGTCTGCCGCCCGGATATTCAACCTCGGAAACGTAGCAGAACGCGCCGTTTTCGAAAGCCTTATCCAGATATGCAGCCTTAAAGGAAACGCCCTTGCACACAAAAACTGTGCCAGGGCGGCATTGTCTGGAATCGTAGGTTATATATTCAACTGTGCGCCCGGAAACAGAATCTTCGGGGCAGTGCTCGGGGTCACCGAGACCCTTAACGAGCAGCCCTTCTCTGTCTAAAAGCGCTTCGAAATCCTTCAGAGAATACTTTTTCATTACTTCTTTCCAAGATATTTTTTATATTTTACAAAGTGACCCATTACATTGCGCGTAACGGCATACTTCTTCTTAAGGCTGTCGTCCGGATCGTAATAGAGCGGATTGCAGACTTTGCCTTCGGATACCAGCTTCTTCATAACAGCCGTGTACTTCGGGTTAACGTAGTCGTAAGCGACCTTGTGGGGAACGACCATCCAGAGGCTGTCCACGTCGACAAGGCGCAGCTCCATATCCTCTTCGTCCAGCCTGTCGCGGACTACGTAATCTGCAACATTTGCGCCGGAACCGGTTACGTAATAATTGCTTCTGCCCTGGCGGGTATTGATCTCAAAAGCCTTGAATTTGCCGTCTCTGGAGTCGAACTTAATGTCAAAATTAGACCAGCCTGTGTAGCCCATTTCCTCCAGCAGAACCCTGTACTTTTCCATAAGCTGCCTGTCGCATTCCGTAAGGATAACCGCGTGGTTTCCGATGCCGTGGGGAGTGTGTTCTTCCAGGAGAACGTGGCCAAGGCACATCATAACGACTTTGCCGTTCCTGTCGGAATAGCTGGTTAAAACGCGCATGTAGGAGTCGTCGCCGGGGATAAAGTTCTGGATAATTACGGATTCTTCGTAGCCAGAGCCGTAAATATCGGACAAAACGCTCTGCAGTTCGTCCAGAGTATCTACCTTGTAGACCTTCTTCTGAGTCGGATACGGGTGCTTCCAGTATTCGATGCCGCTGGCCGGTTTAATTATAAAAGGACCGTCGAAGGGCAGCTTAAAGAACTTGCCCATCTCCTTGCGGTGAACAAATGTATCCGGGTAATCTACTCCTACTCTTTCGCAGAATTCATAGAATTTTTCCTTGTTGATGAGTGTGTTCATAAGCTCATCGGAAATATAGGGTGCGATTACGTTTGCAGGAAGCTGAGGCTTAAACCTCGCGGCCAGTTCCACGTAGGAATCGCCGCAGCCCATTAAAATTACGCTAACGTCCTTGTTTTCTGCAGCGAATTCGCAGACGAGACGGTAGAATTCTTCCGGTTCGTCTGCCTTTTCGTTGGGTCTGTAATCGATGATTTTACTGTTCATGCACGGGCCTGTGGGGTATTTTCCGTAAACTGTGGAAATTACTCCGTAAGCTTCGTGGAATGCTCTTGCAACGCTGTAAACGTTAATATCCCCTGCAAAAAGAAGGGGTTTAAATTTATTTCCTTTTGGGGAAATGCCGATATTACTCATTATCTGCGTCCTTGAAATTTGTTTCTTCGCCAGTAAAGGGGTCGTAAGCAGTGCCGGAAGCTGCCGCATAATCCACATTGCCGTAGTCTAAGCCGCCTACGGAAAGCTTGCAGGTTGCGATGTCGTAGAATGCAGCCATTGCAGCCATTACGTAGACTTCAACCAGGATGTGCAAGAGGCTTGCGACGATAACCTTGGGATCTGCGGAAATGCCTTCCATTATGGTCAGCAGTTCGTCTAAAGAATACTGTGCTGTGTAGAAATTTGCGGGCATTGCGAAGGTTTCTGCAATGCTCTGGGGAATGGAAGATACTATGTACCAGCCGATGAAGGACAGGTTGAGCAGGAACAGCTTCATTTTGTTTCCCTGCATAATGTACTTGCTTTCTGCAAGGCACTGGTAAGGCATCTTGCGGGGATCATCTGCCAGCACATAGAAGCTCTGGCTGTACTTGAAAGCTGCCAGAACCCCGGGAATTACGAAGAGCAGCATGCCCAGAATTACTCTGAGCATAATGTGCATGTAGAGTATTGCACCCTGCGCGCAGTATTCCTTTGCGAACATCAGGTCTTTAATTCCGTTGTCTTCCTGGCGGAAAAGGCGCAGGAAGTAGTAGGCGGAACCTGCCATAAGAGGTCCGCGAATGAATACGGAATAGATGTTGCAGAGCAGGTTTACGAAGTAATTGCTGTACACTGCTGTAACAATCATAACCGGCAGATTTGTAATAATGTAAACCGTAAACAGCACCAGAATTGCGTCAAACCAGTGCCCTTTCAGTACCTGGCGAGCAAGAGCTCTTATGGTGCTGCAGCGCTCCGTAACTATTCGCTTTTCTATAGAGGGCATAAAACCCATGTTAAAATTCATAAATTTTATATCTCCTGTTTAAGATTATTGTCTTGCTATTCTGCGTGGCCGACGTATTCGTCTACGAGCATGAGTGTGTTCATGACGCCGTCTTTGTGGCTTCTTTCGTAGCCGTGGGAAGCATAAACGCCTGCACCGATGCAGCCGTGCTTAATGTCGAAACCTGCAGCGATGGTAGCTGCAACGTCGGATACGTAGTCGGGGTAAATGTCTACTGCATAGTCTGCCTTGCATCTGATAGCAGCTTCTTCCAGGCCCTTTACTGTGTCGTAGTGGTACGGACCGGAGGAGTCCTTAGCGCAGATGGAAACCATTCTTTCTGTGCATGTAAGGCCTTCGCCTACGCAGCCCATGTCTACGCAGATTGCTTCTGTAACGCCCTTGGGGCAGTATGCGTTAGCACCGTAGCCTACTTCTTCGAAGCAGGTAAAGTGCATGTAAATCTTTCTTGCAGGCACGATGTTGTTGTCCTTGAGGAACTTAGCGTAGCCGAGGAGCATGCCGCAGGAAAGCTTGTCGTCCAGGTATCTGGACTTAATGTAGCCGCTCTTTGTAACCCTTGTTCTGGGTTCGAAGCATACGAAATCCCCTGCCTGGATGCCCAGAGCCTGTACGTCTTCTGCATCGGAAACGTCTTCGTCGATTACAACTTCTGTGGAATCGAAGGTTCTTTCCGTCTTCTGGAAGTCCTTATTTACGTGAGTGGATGCATTAATCAGCTGCAGAGTTCCCTCGTACTTTCCGGAGAACTTTGTCTGAATAATGCAGTTTTCTGTTTCGCCGTTTGCCGGGTTAAAGCAGCCGATGCCTGTAATCTTAAGGCGTCCGTTGCTCTTAACTTCGTGAACCATGCCGCCTAATGTGTCCATGTGAGCGGAAAGAAGCAGTGCATTCTTTTCGTCCTTGCCGCCGATATCTACGGTTACTCCGCCCTTAATTGTCTGCTTGGGCTTATATCCGAGGGCTTTTAATTCCTTAATGAGCCAATCCGCAGCTTCCTGAGTGTATCCGCTGGGACTGGGAATTGCGAGAATTTCGCAGGCTTTTTCTACTGAGTAATCTACATAATCTTTAATTGTCTTCATGCTGTCCTCCTTAGAATACATGCCAGATGTTTCTTACTATAAAGTTTACGATCTTAGCGCTGGGCAGAGAAATTACCTTTGCCGGAACGTTGAATATCACCAGCACTAATAGTATTAGTAAACCGTTTCTGTAAACAAAATTGTAAAGTTTAGTGCCCTGCAGGTTAAAAATGTCTGAAATTACGCCGAAGCCGTCCAGAGGGGGCACCGGAAGCAGGTTGAACAGCATCAGAACTGCGTTAATCTGAACAACGTAGTAGAAAACTGTAAATACCGTGATTCCGAATTCGGTGGTGAGCAGCCCAGGCATGGCTGTAAGCAGGCCCTTAAGGATGCCGCCGAAAACGACTGCAACGATAAGGTTCATGGATACGCCGGCCAGGCCGACCATTATGCTGTCTCTCCTCTTTTTCTTAAAGTTGGACGGATTAATTACTACGGGCTTGCCCCAGCCGAAGCCGCAGAATATAAGCATTAATATGCCTAAAAGGTCTACGTGGGCTGTCGGGTCCAGCGTTACTCGTCCGAGGACTTTGGGCGTTGGGTCACCGCATTTGTATGCGACCCACGCGTGAGCAAATTCATGGAAAGCCAGCGCTACGATTACGCCGGGAATAGCTATTAAAATGCCCAGGAACCAGTCCATAACAGCTGCCAGGCCGCCTTCCGCAAACATGCTTACGGGGCCTAAAAACAGCAGAATTGCAAAGAGAAGCAGAGTTCTCGTGTTTAAAAATCTCTTCATGTTAATACTCCTGAAAGGATATTATACCATTAATATGCCCTCTGTTCCACCTCGTTGTAAAGCATTTGCCAAAGTGATAGAATTTATGTCCAGATACATTTATTTTCCTGCAGATCTGCAGGATTCAGGGGTTATTTAAAGGGGTTTAAATGTATACGAGTTATCAATATCTTCTGCGGATGCTGCCCAACACACCGGAGGGCATAATTACCGCTATCTTCATCCTCAATATTCTCATAAGTTTTGCGGTTGTGTTTCTCGAAAGAAAGAGCCCTTCCGCAACGCTCGCCTGGTTAATGGTCCTTTCGCTCATGCCCGGCGTCGGCATATTTCTCTATCTGATGCTCTCCCAGAACTTTACCCGCCGCAAGGTCTTTAAGCTTACTCAGGGGGAAATTAATAAACACCGCGTAGAGCTTACCGGCCAGATGGACGACATGGAATTCGGCCATTACCGCCACGTGAACCCATCCGGGGAAAAATGGAAAGACCTTATTTACCTGTGCCAGCGCCACGGCTACGCCTACTATTCTCAGAATAACAGCGTAGAAGTTATAACTGACGGCAAAAAGAAATTCGAAAAGCTCTGCAAAGATCTTGAATCTGCAGAAAAATCCATAAACATGGAGTATTTTATCTTAAAACCCGATGCAACGGGCCTTAAAGTACTCAAAATACTGGAAAACAAGGCTAAGGAAGGCGTAGAAGTAAGGCTGCTTTTAGACGCCGCTGGTTCAATAAGCTTAAAGAAAAAACACATTAAGCCCCTGCTCGCTGCCGGAGGCAAAGCCGAATTTTTCTTTCCCCCTTCCAGATTTTTCAGGTTCCAGCTTAAGCTCAATTACAGAAACCACAGGAAACTGGTAATAATAGACGATAAAACCGCATATATCGGCGGCCACAATGTGGCGGAAGAATATCAGGGCAGATCTGCAAAATTCGGAGGCTGGAGAGACACTCACCTGCGCATTACAGGAGGTGCCGTCGAAGATATCGACGCAAGGTTTCTTCTGGACTGGCGCAGCGCCAGCGGCGAAGTAATCGAAGCTTCGGAAAAGAATTACGATGTATCCAGGGAAGACGGAAAAGCCGGAATTCAGATAATTTCCAGCGGGCCGGACAGTCCGGAAGAAGAAATTAAACGCGTTTATCTTAAAATAATCGCAAACGCAAAGAAAAACGTCTACATTCAGACGCCCTACTTTATACCGGACCAGAGCATCTACGAAGCCCTTAAGATTGCGGCGCTTTCGGGCCGCGATGTCCGCCTCATGATCCCGTGCAAGCCGGACCATCCCTTCGTATATTGGGTCACTTACTACAATGCCGCATGGCTCATGAAAGCAGGTGTTAAAGTCTATATCTACAACAACGGATTCCTGCACAGCAAGACTATTACGGCAGACGATGAGGTCTGCTCTGTCGGTTCGGCAAACTTCGACGTAAGGAGCTTTAAGCTCAACTTCGAAAGCAATGCAATAATCTACGACGGACACACTGCATCCGAACTGAAGCAGGCATTCATTAAAGATATCGACAGTTCAACCAAACTCACACCTGCAATCTATGCGCAGCGAGGCATTCTGATAAAATTCAAGGAAGGCGTAGGCAGACTTATTTCGGATATTCTCTAAGGCAGTTTTGCAGCATTTTCGTGAAGTTATCAATAACAAGAAACAGCGGACAGTTCCCTATCCGCTGTTTTTTTAATTAAAAATTAAGTTTACCGTAATAAATATTACGACAAGAATTTAAACAGAAGTATGGCAGCACTCGTAAGTATCATTACTACGCCTACTACCCTGTTTAAGGTGATTGCACTGGCTTTATTGGCCAATTTTGCTGCGATTCTGGCCCAAATTAACGTGAAAACGATGCAAAGGAGCAGACATGTAATATCTGGAACCCCGCCGATAAGTACGTGGCTCACGCTGCCGGTAAAGGCAGTGAACGCCATGATGAACACGCTGGTTCCTACTGCCATGTGAACTTCGTAGCCGAGGAAGCTTGTGAGCACGAACAGAAGCATCATGCCGCCGCCTGCGCCTACAAATCCGCAGATGAATCCGACCATGAGGCCGCCCATTATGGACTTTTTAATCCTTTCGGACTTTTCCAGGGCTTCCATCTGCTCTCTGGTTGTGGTCACCGGCTTTAAGAGAAAGCGAAGGCCGATAAAGATCATCATGAACTGGGTGGAGCTGCTCATTGCCCTTTCGGGAAGAAAGCTGGCAACAAGGCTGCCGACGACAGTCATTGCCAGCACGCAAGCTAAAAGAACCACGCTGTTCTTAACGTCCAGATTTCCGTGCTTTTTATATGTCCATGCGCTTATGCCGCTGGCCAGAACATCGCTGGCAAGGCCTATTCCGACGGCCTGGTAGGCAGGAATTCCGAGGAAAACTGTAAGCATGGGCCCTATTATGGCTGCGGCGCTCATGCCTGCAAAGCCTGTGCCTATGCCCGCACCTGCGCCGGCAAGGAAGCAAATTATAACTTTAGTGATTAAATGCATAAAATAATCCGTTTACAGGGTTATTACTAAGCCAGTTCTCCGTAAAGGGAGAAGGTCTGGGCCTTAACGATCTTAACAGGAACAATCTGTCCGATAAGTTCTGCAGGAGCCTTTAAATCCACGGTTTTGCCGCTTTCTGTGCGTCCTGTAAGAACTTCCGGATCGGTCTTGGACGGGCCTTCGATAAGCACGGGCAGAACCTGATCCTGGTACTTTTTGGAGATTTCTTCCTGAATTTCGTGAATAGTATCCACCAGTCTGTTGAAGCGTTCGTGCTTTACGTCTTCGGGAACCTGGTTTTCCATGGCTGCAGCAGGTGTGCCGCGTCTTACGGAATAGATGAATGTAAATGCGGATTCGTAGCGAACGCGTCTTACAAGGTCCAGAGTTCCTTCGAAGTCTTCTTCTGTTTCTCCCGGGAATCCTACGATAATATCCGTGGAAAGAGAGATATCCGGGCAGGCTTCCTTAAGTTTTTCCACCCTTTCGAAGTACTTTTCTCTGTCGTAATGGCGGTTCATTTCCTTAAGAATCCGGTCGCTTCCGCTCTGCACCGGCAGATGGAAGAAATGGCAGAGATGCTTGCAGTCGCGGAAGCATTCGATAAGGTCGTCGGAAAGATCCTTTGGGTGGCTTGTCATGAAGCGGATTCTTTCGATGCCTTCGATTTCGTCTATCATGCGGATAAGCTTTGCAAAATCAACACCGCCATCGGGTTCATCCTTGTAGCAGTAAGAACCTTCGCCGTGCTTAACCTTGCCGTAGGAGTTTACGTTCTGGCCCAGCAGAGTAATTTCCTTGCAGCCGTGTGCCGCGAGGTCGCGGATTTCTGCAAGAATATCTTCCGGTCTTCTGCTGCGTTCTCTTCCTCTTGTGTAGGGAACGATGCAGTAAGAGCAGAAGTTGTTGCAGCCGTACATTACGTTTACGAAAGCCTTAAAGGAATAAGCTCTCTTTGCGGGGAGCCCTTCTGCCATGGCTTCTTCGTCTTCCGGAACTTCTACGATGTTCTTCTTTGTAGTCTGCACATTGTTCAGCAGTCTGGGGAATTCGGCCACGTTATGCGTTCCGAAAACGATGTCTACCCAGGGATACTTGGACTTGAGCATGTCGATTATGTGCTGCTGCTGCATCATGCAGCCGCAAACGCCTACAACCTTGTCCGGATTTGCTTCGTGGCTGTGCTTAAGCTGGCCCAGCACGCCGAAAAACTTCTTGTCTGCGTTTTCTCTAACGCTGCAGGTGTTTAAAAGCACTACTTCTGCAGCTTCTTTGTCGTCTGTATAGGTATAACCTTCGGCCTGGAGCATGCCTGCCAGAGTTTCGGAGTCGCGTTCGTTCATCTGGCAGCCGAAAGTTATAATGTGGTATGTCTTTTCCATCTGTATTTCCTACCGCTTTACAGCAGTTCCTTTGTTAATGTTTCTTTTTCGTTCTTCTTAGCTCTCGTCATAAGGGCATGAACCGCATCAGCCGCGGAAATATTGCCGCGAACGATGTTGTAAATGCCTTCTGTTATGGGCATTTCAACACCCAGCTTCTTTGCAAGCCTGTAAGCTGCATCGGCTGTGTACATGCCTTCCACGACCATTCCTACTTCTGCAACAGCTTCGTCGGGGGTCTTGCCCTGGCCGATTAAAATGCCGCAGCGTCTGTTTCTGGAGTGCATGGATGTGCAGGTAACGATAAGGTCGCCTACACCTGTAAGTCCGGAAAAAGTCGCAGGGTCTGCACCCATTTTGGAGCCGAGTCTTACCATTTCGGTAATTCCG
>JAKSSQ010000073.1 GCA_024403005.1 Clostridia bacterium
TTCAAAATCCTTATCCAGAGCAGGTCCGCAGAGCGGCAGGCCCATAACATGATCTGCATGTGAGTGGGTCATTAAAATATCGGCAGATTTATCCGCTGCAGACATGTATTCGCTGCAGTTTAAAAGCCCTGTTCCGGCGTCGATAAATATAAGCCTTCCGCCCATTCGCAAAGCAAAACAGGTGGTAGCCGTTCCGTATCCGGTATATTGTTTTCCGCTGCACGGCACGGAGCCTCTGCAGCCCAGTATTATCAATGAATTCAGCATTATACTTTACCTCACATTAATTATATACTTCCGGAGCTTTAAGAACAACAGAAAACAAGGCCCGCGTGGGGTCACAAACGGTACAAAAAAGACCCGCCGTTAAGCGGGTCCGTAAGATTTCGTGCAGAAAACTACATTTCTGTGTACTTTAAGAGGCGTTCGTCCAGAGGTACCTGGAGAGTCTTGTTGAACAGATTTGTAGCGTACATCTGTGTTGCGAATGTAACGATGAGTACGATTTCTTCTTCTGTCCAGAACTTGCGCAGGTTTTCGAATACTTCGGGCTGAATTTCGTTAGCATTTGTAACCATGCCGCGGCCCAGAGCGATAAGAGCGTTTTCCTGTTCTGTGAATTCGAATGTATCGAAGTCCAGGCCCTGTTCCTTAAGGATTTCTGTAAAGAACATGCTGCAGATTAAGCAGTCGTTTTCTGTGGATATGGCGTAACAGAAGAAGTTAAGTGCGCGTTCGCCGATGATGGGCAGCAGCTGTTCTTCCAGTCTGTACCAGCACATCATGGCGCGGAAGGACGGAGTGTTCTTGAGCAGGGTAAGCTTCATGTTTGTGAGTCTGCCGTTGCCCTTCATTTCTTCGTCGATTCTTGCCTTTTCTTCTGCAGATGCATATGCGTAATCGATGGGCTTTACATAGCCTGTATCTGCGTCTTTAACTGCCTTAAGTGCTTCTTCTGTAAGTTTCATAATAAGTCTCCTTTTCAGTAAAATGTTACGTTGACCCAATTATACTCCTACCTTAAAGGGATGTAAATATTTTCCCCAGACAAAGGCAAACCCGCACGGGGACTAACCGTGCGGGGCTCATAAATTCTTGCATTGCGAACGCATTGGAGGTACATTCGCAGAGGTTTTCCGACATTATTACTTTACACTTATTATCGCAAGAATTCGCGGCATTCGCCAGTTGCAGCTTCTGAAAAGCCGCTTCATCCGCAATAAACTGCAGGTGTAATTGGTATCTTTTTCAGATAGGAGGAGGCGGTATGGAACCGCAGGAAAAAGGAGCAGCAGTTTATTTATGGATGAACTTATTTAAAAGTTCAGGGGACTATTCCTGAATCTCATAAATACAGTACGCGGGATACTGTTCGCCAATGTAGATCCAGACGTTGTCACCCATTTCGATATCCGTATCAAATGCCATGTTGGGGATGAGAAGCTTAAGAGATGTACGCTTTACACCTTTTACGATTCTGCCCTCCTTTACAGGATTCTTTACAAATTCTTCGATTTCCTTTGCAAGTGAAGGAATACCTGTTTCCTTTGCAAAGTTATCTACAAATTTGCTCTTTTCAACATAAGCTACATTATCAGGGTTACGAAACCATTCAGCTCTCATATTATTCTCCTTATAACAGGCTTTATGAAGGAGCAGGGAGCTTCATGCTGACCGGCAAATCAGCTGAAACTCCCTGCGGATGGAAAGCAAACTAAAAGGGCTGTGGAATAATCCACAGCCCGTATTTACTGTTCTTTAATAAGCCTTACCGGTTTCCGCGCCGGGATACTTTGACGTTTCATGCAGGTCTCCTGGCTCGCGCGTCTTCGCTAAGGCGCCTTCTCGGGGTGTGACCCAATGGCTCTGCCTTCGCTCTTCGCTTACAGTGGCGGGACCGCTCCGGACTTTAACCGGATTCCCTTTCAATCGAACGAATCGAACATGAAAACTTATTCAGTTCATGTATAGTGTAGCACTTCGTTATTCCATTTACAACCCCGTTTAGCACTTTATTTTTTCGGTGTTTGGTTGCCTTGGGCTTACTTGCTCTTGTCTCCGGGAGAACCGGTTACGCGGGCATCGTAGTGCATGCCTTCTTCGAAGGGAACGCCCTCCTGTACGCAGTAGTAAATGGTATTGATTACGTCAATCTCCATCATGCCTTCGCACTTTGCAAGGGGGAATCTTTCGCCGAAAGCCTGCTGATATGCCATTAATAAAGCTTCTAACATTTTGTCTCCTTTTATTGTACCTGAAGTTTTTTATTTGAATCTATCCTAACTCAAAACTAATCTTTATATAAATCACAAAGATCATATTAACTTAAATCCGGCTTTTGGGCAACCTTAAGCTGCGCCTGCGGCAGCCCCAATCTGACCCCATAAACTATCTTTATTTTGAACATATTTACAATGCCTGTTTAAAGAGTATAATATCCTTTGGAAAAGATAAATAACGTAGGTTACCAGGAGGTGACAACAATGTACGAAAATATAAAAATGCAGGCAGAAGCAGCTGCAAACGAAATCTGCGACAAGGCTAAGCTTAAGAAAGGCAACATCCTCGTAATCGGATGCTCCTCTTCCGAAGTTTGCGGAGACAAGATCGGAAGCAACTCCAACCTGGAAGTTGCACAGGCAGTTTTCGCAGGAATCTACAAGGTTACTCAGGAAAGAGGCCTCTACCTGGCTGCACAGTGCTGCGAACACCTTAACAGAGCAATTATCGTAGAAAGAGCTGCAGTTCCCTTCAGCGAATACTGCAACGTAGTGCCCCAGCCCAAGGCAGGCGGTTCCTTCGGAACAACAGCTTACAAGACCTTTGCAGACCCCGTTGCCGTAGAAGAAATCAAGGCAGATGCAGGTCTGGACATCGGCGACACACTCATCGGCATGCACATTAAGAAGGTCTGCGTTCCCGTAAGACTGGAAAACAATAAGATCGGCGAAGCTCACGTAGTTGCTGCAAGAGTACGCCCCAAGTTCATCGGCGGAAGCCGCGCAGTTTACAACGAAGATCTGCTGTAGTTCTGCGTGAACACAATTTAATCCTTGAAACAGCAAAACGCCCGGATTTCCGGGCGTTTGTTTTATTTGTTTTTATACTTCGGGCTGAACTAATCCTCGTTGAACTGGATAAGAACTCTTAAAGCAGTTCTGTCGTTCTTGGCGCGGTCGGAATTGATGGCGTAGAGGGTTCCCATGCCTTCGTGGCCCATAATCATGGGCGGCTTGGCTGTGGGGTGCTGGCCTGCAAATATGTGCAGGTCGGACCCGCAAATACCTGCATACTTAACTTTTATAACTGCCTGGCCCGGCCCCGGAACGGGGATTGGGCTCTCCTGGGTTTCCACTTTATAAAAATCGGTTAAAACAAGCTTTTTCATAGACTGCCCCTGAAATTGCGCATAAAAACTGCAATTAAAACAAAACTTTACGGGGCTATAATAGCAAAATTAACTTAAGCTTTCAAGGCACACGCAAATATGGAATTTGGTATTTTCCACAAAAAACAGTTATAATATATGCAGTTATTTACAAACTATTTTAACCGGTAACAAATCCACAACGGAGGAAATATTTACTATGAAAATGACATTCCGCTGGTACGGCGAAGGCCGTGACCCAATTTCTCTTAAGCAGATTAAGCAGATTCCCGGCATGAGCGGCCTCATGGGCCTGCTGGACGAAAAGGCAGCCGGCGAAGTCTGGACTTACGAAGAATGCAAGGCCTACGCAGACCACGTTCACGAAGCAGGACTGGAAGTGGAAGTAATCGCATCCGTAAACGTCCACGAAGACGTTAAGATGGGCCTGCCCTCCCGCGATAAATACATAGAAAATTACTGCGAAACCGTTCGCAATCTGGCAAAAGTCGGAGTAAAAGTCATAATCTACAACTTCATGCCTGTTTTCGACTGGCTCCGCACGGATCTCGCACGCGAAATTCCCGAAGACGGCTCCAACAGCCTTTACTTCGACGAAAAAGAGCTGGGCGAAATGACCCCGACAGACCTTGTTAAGAAGACTCTGGAAAACAGCCACGGCATGTCCCTGCCCGGCTGGGAACCGGAAAGACTTGCAGAACTGGAAAAGACCTTAAAGATCTACGAAGACATCGACGAAGACAAATTAAGAGAAAACTTCAAGTATTTCCTCTCTGCAGTCTGCCCCGTCTGCGAAGAAGTCGGCGTGCGCCTCGCCTGCCATCCGGACGACCCCGCATGGCCCATTTTCGGTCTGCCCCGCATCGCCCACAGCCAGAAGGACTTCGACATAATGGTAAAGCTCTACGATTCCCCGGCTAATACCATCTGCCTCTGCACTGGTTCCCTTGGGTCAAACCCGGACAACGACCTGCCTTCGATCATCCGCCACTTCGGCGAAATGGACCGCATCGGAGCAATGCACGTACGCAACTTAAAGTTCCTTGGACACCATAAATTCCGCGAAGCTGCCCACCTTTCCTCCGCTGGAGACCTGGACATGTACGCAATCATGAAGGCAATCTACGACACTTGCCCCGACACCTACATCCGCCCCGACCACGGACGCATGATCTGGGACGAAGTCGGCCGCCCCGGCTACGGCCTCTACGACAGAGCCCTCGGCGCAGTTTACCTTAACGGCCTCTGGGAAGCTATCTGCCGCGAAAACGGCCACCCGGAAATGACAGTTTAGGCTTTGGAGGCACATCTAATTAAACTTAACCGCAAGTCCCTCTCAGACAAAGCGGGCTGGGAAGCCTTAGGCGTAAAGCTGCCCGAATACGACGTTACCGCCATGGCTGAAGCCACTCAAAAATTCCCTGTATGGCTGCATTTCGGCACGGGCAACATATTCCGCGCTTTAATAGCTTTAAGGGCCCAGCAGGCCTTAAATGTGGGCTTAACGGCCCGGGGAATAATAGTAGGAATGTTTGCAAGGAAGCCTGCAAGCAGTATTTCAGCACGAAATATGTGCGAATGCCGGATCCTGCACATGACATTTCGATGAGAGAAGTCTATGGCTTGGACAAGGCTTTGCGAGAATAGCTAATTAAACGGTTTCCATTTGTCCGGAACTGCGGTTTCCGCATTACCGGACAGGTGGTTTCCTGAGGACGGATTATTCATGCATGATGTAATTGATTATTCCCTGTCCGGCATGGCACTTCGTCGACTAGACGTCTGACCTTGTGTTTCAACGGCTCACTTCGCGTGAACTTGGGGTACGCAAAGGGGACTCCGCTCCTTTCTACCGTCGAAAGTCGCTCCAGACATCCCTTTGCCGCACAAGTGCGCCCCCAAGTTATTACGCTCGTTTGCCGGAAACACTGGCGGTCATCCGCCAAAGTCTCCTTTAGTGCCACGCCGGACAGAAGTTTAAACATTAAGTATAATATTCAAATATATAAAAACGGAGACCGATGGCGAGGTCTCTGCTTTTATGTGATGGCGAACTTTGATTTAATAAGATTACCTCTGGGACGTTTTTAAGCTGGTTATATACCCGAAATATTTAAAAAGATTTGCTGCCGGGTACATTTTTGAAACTGCTGCACGAAAATCTTTAAGTTTCATTTTTTCGGGTATTTTTTACCCGAAAATTCTTGATTTCCTGCGTTAATTGGCTCAACAATCGGCAAATAATATCCGATAGAATTGTCCTTTTTAAATCTCGGGTATCTTCCCTGTATTAAACTACACAAATCTGCCTAATTTCTCAAATTTCGGGTACTTGATAAAAAAAACTACCCAAAATCCGAAGAGAACAAGATTATCGGGTACATTAGTACTGCTTCATGCAATATTTCGCTTGACCAAATGCATGCCCGGCAGTTTATTATGATTTTATTCTCGCATCATGGCAAAAAGATAGTACTTCTACCATAAACTAAACAAGAAGAGGCTTATTTCCTCTTCTTGTCTCTTTTTCCTAGCTTGGAAGTTTCTGTACGTCGTTGGAATTTTCGAGTGCTTCTGCTGCCTTTACCTGGACTTTTCCAATCTCTTTTTCCTTGGAAGAGGTCTTTGTAACAGTGTCTTTAAGCATTTTCTGTACTGCTTTCTGCTTATCTTCTACAGTTTTGCCTTCCTCCCAGAAATTTTCTTTATATGCATCGTACAGTTTCTTAATGCTTCCGTTAGCACCCATACCGATTACAAGTCTCATTACATCGGCATCTTCGCTTGCAAGTTCTTTAACTGCAGATTGGAAAGTATCCATTACAATCCAGTCTTTCTCATATTCAGGAGATCCGAATTCATAGCCAAGCTTTTCACTTTCGAGAGCTTTCTCAATCATGCTGTAATTTTCAATGCCTTTTTTCAGATCCGGTAAATCTCTGACCTTTGTCTCAATGGTCTTGTAACCGTAACTCATCTGATTGATTTGGGCTAACTCTGCATCATATTTTTCCTGTTCAGCTCGGTACGCATTCATTTCCGGAGTACCTTCACCACCGAAAAATCTACCGACACTGTCTATCAGTCGATTAAGGAATCCCGGCTTAACAGGAGCCTCAAGTTTTTGCTTTGCACTGACTGAAAAAATAGAATAGTAACCCGACAATTCATCTTTACTAATCGGTTCGCTGGCATAGAGATTTAATTTGTTGTCTTCTGCTTCTTCAAAATATACATGACGAGGACGATTTCCGGCCTTTTCATCCAGAATCATGATACCGTTTTTCTTCATTGCATCACATGCATCTTTGAATCCTGTTGTTACAGTGAAATCAATTTCATTCGATAAACCAGCTACGCCGATAGGTTCACCATATGCGTTGTAAACTCTTCCTTCTTCCATAAGCTGGGACAGAGTTTTTCCTCCGGTTATCTCTTTAAATGCATCATCTATGGCCTTAAAAGGTTCTACATCAGTCTGGAATCTTTCAACATTTTCTAAATTTTTGCGGACACGCTTTACTTCAATACCCATAGTTTTTCTCCTATATTAAACTTGATTTAATTCTCTTAATTAGCCAGCTGCGGATCTTCTGCAAGAACCTTATTGTCCTGCTCAGCAGCCTTGCTCAGGTTCTTGTTATTCTGGAGTTCTGCTGCCTTCTGCTGCTCGGGCTTCTGTGCAATGGCATTCTTTTGAACCTTTGCGATGGTTTCGGGAGCACGCTTGACCACATCAAGGAGATACTTGGGCTTCATGTTCTTAAATGCATCCTTTTGGGGGAATGCATCGCTGATAAACTGATCGAGAGCCGCGTCTCCATTCTCGGGATCGGTGATAAGATCCGTTACTGCAGAAGCAGTATCCTTCTTCTTTGCAAAGGATGAGATCTCCAGTAATACGCTTACCAGAGAAGAAACCTTGGAGGAAGTCTGCAAGTCTTTATTAAAGAGTTCGGGGTCGCTGATACGCTGCGCCGGAAGGTTCTTCTTATCAAATACAAAGGCAAAGCCCTCGTTATTTTTATTGACCTCATCCTCCGTTACGTCACCCTTCAGAGCGCCTGTTTTTTCGCCGTAGAGCACAAGCTCTCCGCGAATGATGTCCTTCATGAGGCCTTCCTTTTCTTCTGCAGTAAGGCTTGTGTTTTCAAACTCAGCTGTCATGAGTCTCTTTTTTGCATCGATGCCCTTTGTAATGGCATCCGTTGCTCTCAGCTGTCTTCTTAAGCCGTGGATTGTCTTATCGACATCCAGTTCGGTATTCACGTCATAGAGAACGTTCAGAGCATCGTAGTTTGCCAGCTTTTCGATATGGTCGTAGTAGTCCGGGTGCTGTTCTTCAATAAATTTGTGCTGATTACGGATTACTTCCTGCTCCTGCTCGCCAGTCAGCTTATTCTTTTTATCCGAAAGAGAAGCATTCGTTCTTTTCATTTCCGCACTTACAGTATTAATCTCGTCCATGTGAGCAGCCTTAAAGGCTTCTTTTGCCGCAAGATTCTGTTCTTTCTTTACGGCTGCTTCTGCCTTCAGCTGAGCACATCTTTCACGTACCGCCTGATTGAGTTCAGGATCTGCCTCCATCATATCGACATAAGCGTTCATGAACCGATTCATGGCTCTGGTTGCTGCAGAGGTAGAAGCCTGGCATGCGACAAAGTGTCTGGATGCAAAGGCAAGGCCGTTTGCGATGATGTCAACCAGTGCCTTCTTGTCACCGTTCTGGTACTGCTCGATTGCCTTTGCCGCAGCATCACGGCCTTTGGTCATGGTATTTTCAACGTATGCACCGATGCTGGGTCTTGTATCGAAGAGCTTTGTTTCCGTGTTATAGCTTTGCGCAATATCGTTAAGATACATGGTCGAATTCAGGTCTACGGTGAGCTCATTGGCAATGTTCTGGCTGTCCTTAACGGAATTTTCTCTGCACTTACCGGCAATTTCCGGTACAGCTGCAGCAGCCATGGCGATGGCAATAAAATCGACCTCTCTGACTTTGACTTTACCGTTTTCACGCTTCGGAGCCTCTCCGCTCT
>JAKSSQ010000074.1 GCA_024403005.1 Clostridia bacterium
GCGAAGGTCGCCCACATCCTGAGCCAGGCCCTGCATTTCACCGATTCCTCTGTATACTCTGTCCAGGCTTTCCCTTACCTGTTTAAAAGAATTGCTCAATCTTTCGTCAAGGGTGTTCTGCAGTTTTTCGTCTACGGTTACCCTTATCTTTTCCATCTGGATGGCATTGTCGTTCTGCAGTGCGTTCAGACGGTTTTCCATGGTAGCGCGCAGATATTCCATGCGCCTGTCCTGCTGCATGGTGGTGTCGCTTAAGGTTCTGCTTATCTCGGACAGCCCGCTGCTTAAAGTCTGGGCATTTTCCTTTCGAATCTCGGAAATATCCCTGCGGGTTTCTTCGATGTCTCTGCGAACTTCTTCGGAAGACCTGTTGGCTTCAGCCATATCCTTCCTTACACCGCTCAGAGAAACAGCCAGAAAAACAATTACCAGTATTAAAATTACAATTGCTCCGATGAGCACATAAGTTAACTGCAATTTCGTATCCTCCGGAATACTATATTATACCATGCCCTTCGCCCTTTGGATAGTTTACATTGGGGCCGGGGGTGCTTTAACACTTTAGCACGCTAAAGGGGGACGGGGGTGCTTTAACGCTTTAGCAGGCTAAAGTGCGGGATAAACAAAAACGGACCCGAAGGTCCGTTAGTTTGCTATTTATCTTCTTTTTTGTCGAATCCTTCGTAGAAGAACCCCGTAAATCTGGAAGCATCCCTCTTCTTTGCAGGCTTGGGGAATTCTTCCTTAACGATTTCTTCGGAAGCCGTCTGGCCGATAATCTTTGCGCCCGGCTGCAGAATTGTAACCGGAGCATCTGGATCGTAGTCGTCGCTGGGCTTAACGTTTTCGAGAGCTCTAACCCTCTTATTCGTGTAGAGCAGCGCGCAGATCGCGGATGTTAAGGGCATTGTGAGCAGAATTGCCGATGACCCAATCAGGGCCTGCAGGATTTCCACTACGATATTTTCTCTGTTCAGCAACTCCATTAAAGAGCTGGAATAAGTTATCAGCAGCAGTATGGAGCACAGGTTTGAACCAATATAAGCCAGAACCAGCGTATTGGCCATGGTGCCCATGACGTCTCTTCCGATAGTTAAACCGGACTTGAACAGTTCGCCGAAACCGAGCTCGGGAGCTCTGTAGTGAACTTCGTGCAGAGAAGACGAAATGTCCATCGCAACGTCCATTACGGCGCCCATTGCACCGATAACGATCATGCCGAAAATAAGGGATCTCAGGTTGATTTCAACACCGCTGTCCAGGTAGCCCAGATAGATGGAATGTTCGTCCAGCATACCGGTGAGCATAAGGATTTTATCAAAGAATACTTCCAGAATAGCTGCTACGAGTACGCCGAAAGAGCAGCCGAGAATTGTGGTCAGCGCCTTTTCGGTTGCGCCGCTGGTAACCAGAAGCGTCATTACGATAGTGTAAACGCAGGTTATGCAGACCATTACGTAGACGTTATATCCTGCCAGAATGGAAGGCACGAAGACCATAAAGACCATCATGCAGGTAAATACCAGGGAAATGAGTGTGTTCAGGCCCTTAAGATGGCCGAAGAACAGCAGCCCTGCGCCGAACAGCAGACCGAAAGCTATAATCTTGCCGAGTCTGTAGAATCCGCCGAATACCCAGTCTGCATCCCCTTCCGACGTTCCGTAGTTGTAAACAACTATCTTGTCGCCGGGTTCAACAGGTCTTTCGTGGTTGCCTGCAGTGTAATTGTCGAATGTCTGGGCAGCCTTTACCTTTTCTCCCTTGAACTCGCCGGTCTTGATCTTCGCATAGAAGTACATGCGGCTGTCTTCGAAGGTCGCTTCGCCGGTGTCGTAGCTTTCCGTGGTAATTTTGCCTACGGATTCAACGACAGCCCGCTCTGCATAAGCTCCATCCACGTGCATAATATCCAGGTTTCTGCACACAAAAGCGCTGGCACCCAGTATAAAAACGATGGAAAAAGCCACTGTAATAAGCCAGACCATTAAACTTTTCCTGGTCTTGGCAGCTTCCTGTTTTCTGTTTCTTTTTCTTCTGGTTGTTTCCATAATGTCCGATTAAAAAGATTCGGGAAGCGCAACGAGATTGCCGTCGATAACGACGTACATGTTGAGTCTGCACACGCGCAGGCGTTCCTTGTCGAAGGGCTGGCCGCTGAATCTGCACAGAGCTTCTGTAAGGTTCACCGGGTTAAGCGTTTCGTTGGGAGCACTGCGCAGCACCATGCGGAGCATGGTTCCGTCGGCAGCTTCGTCGACAATAGTAAGCTGACTGATCCAATTCTTTACGTCTTTCTCAACCATCGTCTTAGTCTTCTTGTCGCGCTTGAAGATATTTACTACATCCTGCATTATAAACTCTTCTGCGTTAAGATTCTGTGAAGATGGCACGAAAACTATGTATTCACTCCATTCAACCTTGGAAGAAGAGTTCTTGAACGCAAAGGGAACTTCCCTGCAGAATGTAAACTTGATTCCTTCGGGAAGCGCGGAATTCATGCCGTCCAGCAGCTGCTGAGGCGTGTATTCCACTTCGGAATCCAGTTCAAAGTAATCCATTTCCGTCTCAAAACCGAGGGAAAGCGGATGTACGATGTTAATTTTTTCGTGGGGATTGAACCCCTGGGAATATGCGGGCTTAATTCCGGATTTCTTAATGCAGCGCTTAAAAAGTCTCTGCAGATCCAGGTGGGAAATAAAGCGCATATTATCTTTTTTGTAAAAGCCGAACAGATATCTACGCATAAATACCTCCGAATTTGCACTCTGTGTACTTATTTATTGCGCAGCCGTTGCAGCCTCTTCTGCAGTCCGGTGTGGTGTTTTCGCCAAGAGCCTTTCTCCATTCACGGAGGAAGAACTCGTCACTTACGCCGCAGTCGAGCAGGCCCCAGGGCACTGCGGAACCGGGTTCGATATCGTTGACCGCAAAGTAATTGCTGTCGATACCTGTCTTTTCCAGAGCTTTTACCCAGGCATCCTTGGCGAAGCCTTCTGTCCAGGAATCGAAGCAGGCGCCCATCTTGTGAGCTTCCAGCATGGTCTTGCACAGTTCCCTGCCGCCCCTTGCAAATACTGCTTCCAGGACGCTTGTATAGGAACCGTGATATCTGTATGTTACGCCCTTAATCTTCTTAAGCTTGTCGCGCAGATATACGTGCTTTGCTTCGAATTCTTCCAGGGTGTTCTGGCGAACCCACTGGAACGGTGTATAGGGTTTGGGAACGAAGTTGGAAACGGAAACAGCAACGCTGTAGCGGCCTACTTTGCCGCCGTTGCGTGCGCGTGCCATCTCCATGATTCTTGATGCCAGATCCGCAATTCCGTCCAGATCTTCGTAGGTTTCTGTGGGAAGACCCATCATAAAGTAGAGCTTTACGGAAGTCCAGCCCAGGTCGAAGGCCTGGCTTAAAGCGCCGAAAATATCGTCTTCCGTAATGTTCTTGTTTATAACGTTTCTGAGCCTCTGAGTACCAGCTTCCGGAGCAAAAGTAAGGCCTGTCTTCCTTACGCCCTGGATTTCGTCCATAATTGTGAAACTGAAATTATCCAGTCTTAAAGAAGGCAGAGAAAGGCTTACCTGGTGCTCTTTGCAGTAGCCCATGAGTTCAAGAACCAGCGGTTCAAACTGGGTGTAGTCCGATGTGGAAAGGCTCAGAAGAGAAAGCTCTTCGTGGCCGCTGTTTTCCAGCTGAGTCTTTGCGATATCCACGATTTCGTCCTTATCTCTGTCGCGAACAGGTCTGTAGATCATGCCGGCCTGGCAGAATCTGCAGCCTCTTGTGCAGCCGCGGAAAAGCTCTGCAACCGCTCTGTCGTGAACCACTTCAATAAGGGGAACGATGTTTTCTCTGGGGAATTCAACGTCGTTAATATCGTCTACGATGGCCTTTAAAATCTTGTCGGGAGCGCCGTCCCACAGCTTCTTATAGCCTGTAAACCTGCCGTCTTCTGCATATTTCGGTTCGTAGAAAGCAGGAATATATACGCCCTGAAGTTTAGAAATTTCTTTATAGAATTCCAGCTTACTTCTGCCCTGCTTCTTAAATTCGCCTCTTATGCTGCAAATCTTGGGAAGCAGAATTTCGCCGTCGCCGATAAGAACCACATCCACAAAATCTGCAATGGGTTCCGGATTAAAGGCGCACGGGCCGCCAACGATAATAATCGGATCGGATTCGCTTCTCTCTGCGGAAAGCAGAGGAATTCCGGCCAGTCTCATCATCATGAGGATGTTGGAATAGCTCAATTCGTACTGGAGCGTGAAGCCAACGAAATCCATTTCACCCAGAGGAGTCTTTGTTTCCAGCGTGAAAAGAGGAACGCCGGCCTCTTCCATTGCGGTCATCATGTCCCTCGCAGGAGTAAAGCAGCGTTCGCAGTATATGTCGTCCTTCTTGTTGAGAATATTGTAAAGAATATTCAGACCTGTATAGGACATGCCTATTTCGTATGTGTCCGGGAAACAGAACGCAAAACGAACCGTCTCTTCGGACGGATTTTTAATTACACTGTGCAGCTCTCCGCCAATATGCCTGGCGGGCTGCTCTACCTTGAGCAGCAGGCTGTCCAGTTCCTTCTGTACGTTACTCATCGTAATATTCGAAATCGTAGTCTATAACGGTAATGATGTCGCCTTCGTCCAGACCCATTTCCAGCATTCTGTCGATAGCGCCGTTGTCTTCTATGTAGCGATAAAGATATCTGAGAGAGCCTGCGTCGTTGAAGTTTGTGGAATTGAAGATCTTTTCCAGCTGTTTGCCCCAAACGTGGAAGCCTTCTGCTGTCTCTTCGATGTAGATTTCTCTGTAATCTTCTTCGTCTTCGGGATTCTTATCAACAAAGAATGCGGTTTCTTCTTCGGGCTCATCCTCCAGGTTCTGCAGCATGTTGTAAGCTGCGTTCAGTACGTCCTGGACTCCTTCGTGAATTGGTGCGCTGCAGGGGTAGCATGTGTAACCCTTGCCTTCTACATAAGCCTTGAATTCTTCGTAGCGCTGCCAGTCTTCGTCGCTGTAGAGCATGTCTGTCTTGTTAGCGCAGACAATCTGCGGCTTTTTAGCCAGCTTAGCGCTGTAGGATTCAAGTTCGTTGTTAATCTTATCGAAATCTTCGATGGGGTCTCTTCCTTCGCTGCCGGAAATATCTACAACGTGAATAATGATTCTCGTTCTTTCGATATGCTTAAGGAAGTCCAGACCCAGACCCTGGCCTTCGGATGCACCTTCAATGAGGCCGGGAATATCTGCCATTACAAAGCTGCCGCCGTACATGCCTACTACGCCCAGGTTGGGTGTGAGGGTTGTAAAGTGGTAGTTTGCAATCTTGGGATTTGCACTTGTGGAAACGGAGAGGAATGTAGATTTTCCAACGTTTGGATAGCCTACAAGACCTACATCTGCGATTAACTTGAGCTCCAGTTCTACCTGGCGTTCTCTTGCAAATCCGCCTGCTTCTGCGAAGTTGGGCGCCTGGCGTACGGAGTTCTTAAAGAGAACATTGCCCTTGCCGCCTCTGCCGCCCTTAGCAGCTATAACAGACTGGCCGTCTTTAATAAGGTCTGCCATAACAGCGTTGCTTTCAACATCCTTAACAACGGTGCCAACGGGAACCTTGATAATAAGGTCTTCGCCGTCCTTACCGAACTGCTGTCTGCCTCTGCCGTCTTCTCCGCGTTCAGCTTCGTATTTAGTTCTGTACTTAAAGTCCATGAGGGTACGAAGGTTGCGGTCTGCAACGATTACAACGTCGCCGCCCTTGCCGCCGTTACCTCCGTCCGGGCCGCCCTGGGGTACGTTAGCTTCTCTTCTGAAAGAAACCGCACCGTTGCCGCCCTTACCGGACTTAATATTAATTTTTGCCTTATCAATAAACATAACAATCTGCCTTATAAAACAACTTTGAAACCGGAGCTTCGGGCCCTTGCCGTGACCCAATGCATTTCCGGCAAATCTGACAAAAAGGCCTCTGGATAACCAGAGGCCTTAATTGATTATGCTTCCTGAGAATATACACTAACCTGCTTGCGGGTCTTGTCTTTTCTTTCGAACTTTACAACGCCGTCCTGCATAGCGAACAGTGTGTCATCTCCGCCCTTGCCTACGTTATTGCCCGGGTGAATCTTTGTGCCTCTCTGGCGAACAAGAATTGTACCTGCGCTAACGAACTGGCCGTCGGCTCTCTTAACTCCAAGACGTTTCGACTCGGAATCGCGGCCGTTCTTAGAGCTACCTACACCTTTTTTACTTGCCATAAGTTTTTACCTCCGATCCTTGCCTTACTTAGCTGCTTCGATTACAGCGATCATTTCGTCCTTCTTGAGCTTGGAATCTACTTCGATGCCCTTAGCTGCTGCATATTCTGCAAGCTGAGCCTTTGTCATAGAAGAAAGAGAAACTGCTTCTTCCTTAGCTTCTGCCTTGGGAGCTGCCTTTACTCCGGGAGCTGCGATGCTCTTGATTACAAGTTCTGTATAGGGCTGTCTGTGGCCCTGCTTCTTTCTGTAGTCCTTCTTAGCCTTGTACTTGAAAATGATAACCTTGTCAGCCTTGCCATTTTCAACTACTTCTGCTGCTACGCATGCACCTTCAATATAGGGTGCACCTACTACTGTTTCGCCTTCGCCGCCTACTACCAGAACCTTGTCCAGTGTTACTGCTGCGCCTGCTTCTGCGTTGAGCTTTTCAACGCGAATCTTGTCTCCTTCGGAAACACGGTATTGCTTACCGCCGGTTGCAATTACTGCATACATGATATTCTTACCTCCTCTATCCGGTCTCGCCATTGGGGGTGGCATAAAAGCACTTCAAAATTACCCACTCAGTGCGGCAACGCTAAAAGTATAGCAGAACATCTATACCCCGTCAAGAAAATTTTTACATTTTTGTAAACAAATTTAGTCGATGATAACACCGTCTTCGTCTACCTTAATTTCGTCGGAATCGTCCACAAGGCTGTCGTCTCTCTTGGGTACGAACTTGTCCTTGATTTCCTTTTCCAGCTCTTCCATAACACCGGGATGTTCGTCCAGGTAAGTCTTTACGTTTTCTCTGCCCTGGCCGATTCTTTCGCCCTTCATGCTGTACCATGCGCCGGACTTTTCGATGAGACCTGCTTCTACTGCGCAGTCCAGAATATCTCCTGCCTTGGAGATGCCCTTGCCGTACATGATATCGAATTCTGTCATCTTGAACGGAGGTGCAACCTTGTTCTTAACGATCTTAACTCTTGTTCTGTTGCCTACTACTGTATCGCCAACCTTGATGGATTCCACTCTTCTTACGTCGAGACGTACGGAGCTGTAGAACTTGAGAGCGCGGCCGCCTGTTGTAGTTTCGGGATTGCCGAACATTACGCCAACCTTTTCTCTCAGCTGGTTGATGAAGATTACTGTAGTATTTGTCTTATTAACAACGCCTGTAAGCTTTCTGAGTGCCTGAGACATGAGTCTTGCCTGGAGACCTACGTGGGAATCTCCCATGTCTCCCTGGATTTCTGCCTTGGGAACCAGAGCAGCTACGGAGTCGATTACTACTACGGAAATAGCGCCGGATCTTACCAGCATTTCGCAGATTTCAAGAGCGTCTTCGCCTGTATCCGGCTGAGAAACGAGCAGGTTGTCGATATCTACGCCGATGCCCTTAGCATACACGGGGTCCAGAGCGTGTTCTGCATCGATGAATGCTGCTCTGCCGCCGTCTTTCTGGGATTCTGCGATTACGTGCAGAGCCAGTGTAGTCTTACCGGAGGATTCCGGTCCGTAGATTTCGATGATTCTTCCCTTGGGAAGACCGCCGATGCCGCATGCGATGTCCAGACTTACGGAACCTGTGGAAACAGCTTCTACGTTAAGTCTTGCAGAGCTGTCGCCGAGAGACATAATGGAACCTTTGCCGAATCTCTTATCGATCTGGGCAAGAGCTGCCTCCAGCGCCTTATCTCTATCGCTCATATCTGTTTTTACTGCCATATATTTTAACCTTTCCGGCCCGAAGGCCTGTAATTTCAATAAAAGAACATTTGTTCTTTTTTATAATACACTACTTCAATCAGCTGGTCAAGTAATTTTAATTAAAATACTACACTAAAATTACCATAATTTACCAATTAAAGCAAGGCTGAAATTTACAGATTTATCCAGTTATTCTTCAAACTTTTTATTGAACAGAACCTTGTAGATTTCCTTGAACATGTTGAATGTTGCATCTCTTCTGATTCTGCCTCTGTCGCCGTAGTTTCTGTAGTGTTCGGATACAGTGGTTTCACCCTTATAGTAGACGCCGATATAATATCTGCCTACTTCCTTGCCCTCATCCGGGTTGGGACCTGCATTGCCGGTCACGGATACGCAGAGGTCGCAGCCGGTCTTCTTGTGCAGACCTTCTGCCATTTCTTCTGCGCACTGCGGGCT
>JAKSSQ010000075.1 GCA_024403005.1 Clostridia bacterium
CAAGCTTAACATACTAATTTTAACACCCGGCGAAACATAAACAAATACTAAAAATTCATATTTGCCTAAAACTTTGCAAAATTTTGTGTTATAAGCTATAATAAAGACGGATTTGTTGTATAAATAGCAAAACTCAGGCATAAGACTACATTTTTTTATGTCTCAAAAACATATTTTCAAGGAGTTAATTATGGACAAAAAACAAAAGAGAGGCAGTTTTACCGGCTCTATCGGTTTTGTTCTGGCATCTGCTGCCAGTGCAGTAGGTCTGGGAAATATCTGGAGATTCCCCTATCTCGCAGCTAAAGACGGCGGCGGACTCTTCCTCTTATGCTACCTTATTCTTGCGATAACCTTCGGGTTCACCCTCATGGTCTCCGAAATCGCTCTGGGAAGAAAAACCCGCCAGGGCCCCCTCACCGCTTATAAGCAGCTCCACCCGAAATGGGGATGGATCGGCACATTTGCCTGCCTGGTTCCCTGCATGATACTCCCCTACTACAGCGCCATCGGAGGCTGGGTTCTCAAGTATTTAAGCACCTACGTTACCATGCATGGCAGCGACGCAGTAGACAGCGGATACTTTACAGGTTTCATCACCTCCCAGTGGGAACCGGTTCTCTGGTTTGCAATCTTCCTCGGCCTTACAACTCTTATCGTCTACATGGGCGTAGATTCCGGTATCGAAAGAGTTTCCAAGGTGCTCATGCCCATACTTATCGTCCTTATTATCGGAATAAGCGTATTCTCCTTAAGGCTTAAGTTTACAGATGCAGAAGGCATCACCCGCACAGGCATGCAGGGGCTCAAAGTCTACGTAGTGCCCAATTTCCAGGGGCTCACGGCTCGCAAGTTCTTTATTGTACTTATGGATGCAATGGGCCAGCTGTTCTACTCCGTAAGCGTAGCCATGGGCATTATGGTTGCCTACGGTTCCTACGCCAAGGACGAAACGGACCTGGTTAAATCCACAAACCAGATTGAAATTTTCGACAGCATTACAGCTTTCCTGGCCGGATTAATGATTATTCCCGCAGTATTCACCTTCATGGGTGCAGAAGGCATGTCCGCAGGCCCAAGTCTCATGTTCGTGTCCCTGCCCAAGGTGTTTGACGCAATGGGCAGCATCGGTGGCATCGTAGCGATCTTATTCTTCGTAACCGTTTCCTTCGCAGCTGTAACCTCTTCCGTATCCATCATGGAAGCCATCGTTTCCAGCTTTGTAGATAAGTTCCATGTAAACAGAAAGGCAGCTATCCTGCTCACTTCCGGCGCAGCTTTCGTTATAGGCCTCATCGTATGCTTCGGCTACAACCTGTTCTATTTCGAACTGCCTCTGCCCAACGGCTCCGTCGGCCAGATTCTGGACGTTCTGGACTACGTAAGCAACAGCGTGCTCATGCCCATCCTGGCAGCTGCAACCTGCATCTTAATCGGCTGGATTGCAAAGCCCCAGGTTATCATCGACGAAGTTACACGCAACGGCGAACACTTCGGCAGAAAAGGACTCTACATCGTTATGGTTAAGTACGTAGTACCCGTGCTGCTGCTCTTCCTGTTCCTGCAGTCCTTCGGAATTATTAATCTTTAGGCGCAGTTCTGCGTGCCCAACTCAAACCATAAAAAATAAGGATGTACCGCAATGGTACATCCTTTTTGCTTGCAATTAATTGGATTCAGCCTTACTCGTAGTGCTTTATTAAAGCCTGATTTCGCAGGTCTCCGAGGCCCTGCTCTTCCAGAACCAGATAGTTCTTGAGAGCTGTTTCCAGAACTTCCAGAGTAAGATTATCTGCCAGAGCTTCTTCGTCTGCAAGGCGCATGTCCTTAATGAAGTGCTTCATGAAGAATCCGGGAGCGAAATCGCCTGCAACGATCTTGGGGCCGAGTTTGCTCAGCTGGCTGCTTCCTGCAGCGCCTGTGGATACGGATTTGAGAACTGTATCTGCGTTGAGGCCTTTAGCCTTTGCATAAGCCAGAGCTTCGCATACGCCGGAAAGAGTTCCTGCGATAATAATCTGGTTAGCCAGTTTTGCGTGCTGGCCGCAGCCTGCAGCGCCGTGGTAGTTGATGTTTGTACCCATGCCTTCGAAGATGTTATAGCATGCTTCGTAGTCTTCCTTGTCTCCGCCTACGAGGATGGAAAGTGTGCCGGCCTTAGCTCCGGAGTCGCCACCTGTAACCGGTGCATCCATAACGCGGAAGCCCTTTGCCTTGCCCTTTTCGTAGAGCTCTTTTGCAAGAGTCGGAGAGCTGGTAGTCATGTCGATAAGGTAAGTGCCGGGGTCTGCGGAATCGAAGATGTTGCCGGCTTCGAAGTAAACTTCGCGTACGTCTGCCGGGTAGCCTACGATGGTAATAACTGCATCTCTGCCGGCTGCGCACTGGCCGATAGTGTCGCAGAGAACTGCGCCTTCGGATACTACGTCTTCTACTTTAGCCTTGTTTCTTGCGTAAATATATACCTGGTGGCCGTTCTTCATTAAGTTGCGCACCATGGATTTACCCATAATGCCTACACCGATAAAACCGATTTTAGCCATTTTTAACCTCCAATTTTGCCCTATTTAATTAAAAACTTGCGGGCAACTTCGATACCTGCCCTGTAAGGCAGCGGACGCAGAGCCTTATCTGCTTCCTTTAACTTTTCGCGGATTGGCAGATGCTGCGGGCAGTGCTGTTCGCACTTGCCGCATCCTACGCACTGAGTAGCAAATCCGGGTTCCTTGCGCATGCCCATAACCTGAGCAAATTCAAAGCGCGCAGTGTGCTTCTTTTCCATATACATGAGGTTATAGAAATAGAAGTTGCCGGGAATGTCTACACCCTTGGGGCAAGGCATGCAGTATCTGCAGGCTGTGCAGCCTACTTTTTCCTTTGCACGGATAATATTGCGGATATTATCTATTAAAGCCAGGTCTTCTTCGTCGAAATGATTGGGCTCAGCGTCGGATGCAACGCGGATATTCTCTTCGACCATGGCTTCGGAGTTCATGCCGGAAAGAACGCAGGTTACACCGGTCTGGTTCCACAGCCAGCGCAGGCCCAGTTCTGCAGCGGAATAACCCTTGCCGGACTGCGCAAGAGCAGTCTTTGCAGCTTCGGGCAGCCTTGTAAGCTTGCCGCCGCGGAGCGGTTCCATAATTACTACGGGAATGCCTTTAGCTTCTGCAGCTTCCAGGCCCTTTCTTCCGGCCTGGGAGTTTTCGTCCTGGTAGTTGTACTGAATCTGGCAGAAATCCCAGTCGTAGGCGTTCAGAATCTTAAGGAACATGTCGGTGTCGCCGTGGTAGGAAAAACCAATATTCTTAATGCATCCGTCTGCCTTGCGGTCTGCAATCCACTGCTCTATGCCCAGTTTCTGCAGATTTTCCCACTCTGCATAGTCTGTGAACATATGCATAAGGTAATAATCCACGTAATCTGTGCGAAGCCTTGTAAGTTCTTCGCGGAAAGTCTTTTCGATGGACGCGGAATTGCGCATCAGGTACTGGGGCAGCTTTGTAGCGATGTTAACCTTGTCTCTGCAGTTGTTCTTTTCCAGAACCTTGCCCAGAAGTTCTTCGCTGCCGGGGTAAATATAAGCTGTGTCGAAGTAGTTCACGCCCTTTACGATAGCCAGAAGTATCTGCTTTTCTGCCAGATCGTAGTCGATAGACCCGCCTTTTCTGGTAAAACGCATGCAGCCGAAGCCCAGCTGAGAGATTTTGTTGCCTTTCCTGTCCTGTCTGTATTTCATGTTTTCCTCTGCTATCTGTTAATAAAGTGAGTCCACTTGCCTGTTTCTGTTGCAGGCAGAGCTACTCCTGCCTTCTTGCCTTCTTCGAAGCAGCGCATCATCCAGATCATGTTGCGAGCCAGGTTACGCATGGTCTGCATGCCTTCTTCGTCTGCTTCTGCATCTTCCGGATTGAACCCATGCACGTTGTTCCAGTAGGTGGAACCTGCGATAGGCATCTGAGCGATGCCGAAATACTTGTTGAGAGCATCCAGAGTTGCTGTTGTGCCTCCGCGGCGAGCTACTGCGATAGCTGCACCGGGCTTAAACATGAGGCTGGGATAAAGTCCGTCTCTGCCGCCTGCGTAGAATACTCTGTCCAGGAAGTCGAAAATTCTTCCGCTGGGATGTGCAAAGTATACAGGTGTTGCGAAAATAAAGCCGTCTGCAGTTTCGGATGCATCAAGGAATTCGTTAACTCCGTCTCCGTTGATTGCGCATCTGCCGCTCAGTTCCATGCACTTGTGGCACTGCAGGCAGTCTGCGATGGGCTTTGCACCAAGCTGGAAAACTTCTGTTTCCACACCTTCTTCGTTGAAAACCTTAATAACTTCTTCCAGAGCGCGCATTGTTGTATTGTTAGCGTGGCTGCTTCCGTTTACGAGCAAAACTTTCATATTGTCTCCTTCTATTGCATTAATTTGCCTTGCGTACTTAATAACTTATCTCCGGCCCGGTCTGCCCCAGGGCCGAAAGACACAGATATAGTATATCCAATAAATTCATATCTATCAAATAGGGATTTTGGAGTATAATGTGTTTTGTACAATTTACGAGGCATTAATTTTTTATGAACAAATCAATCTCTTTAACTCAGGGCTCCATAGCCCGCAATATGTTTTTCTTCAGCCTGCCGCTGATGTTTTCAAATCTGCTGCAGATGCTGTTCAATATGGCAGACGTAATGGTTGCAGGCCGCTTTGCAGGGCCGGAGGCTCTGGGGGCCGTTGGGTCAACGTCTACGATTGCCACCCTTTTTACGACTTTCCTTATCGGTATCGGCAACGGGGTTAACGTAATCGCCGCGAAGGATTTCGGTGCAAAGGACGAAAAAGGCGTCTCGGTGACGGCCAATACATCCTTTATAATCTGCACCGTCGTAGGTTTCCTTACGACTGCTCTCGGCATCGTGTTCGCCCGCCCCATCCTGGTTCTGATGGGAACAAAGCCCGAACTGCTGGAAGGCGCGGTAATTTACCTCAAAATTTACTTCCTGGGCATGCCTGCCCTCGGTCTTTATAACTATGGAACATCCATCTGCAGCGCCTACGGAGATACTAAAAAACCTCTGTTTTACATGAGTATTTCCGGCGTTGTCAACGTAATTTTAAACCTTATTTTCGTAATTGCGTTCAATTTAAGCGTCGTAGGTGTAGCTTCCGCCAGCGTTATCTCCCAGTGCCTGTCCGCTGCCCTGCTTCTCCGCTGGGTCCACAAGTGCGACCAGTACGGATTTACTCCAAGGCACATAAGCATCGACGGCGGCAAATGCCGCAGCATCCTTACCATCGGCCTCTGGTCCGGTCTGCAGAATTCCATCTTCAGCATTGCAAACTCGGTTATCCTGAGCGCAATCAACACCTTCGATGCATCCATCGTCGAAGGAAACGCAGCCGCAACCAACGCAGGTTCACTTATATTTAACCTGATGTGCGCCTTCTACACCGCAAGTTCGTCCTTTATCGGCCAGAACTACGGCGCCGGCAATAAGGAAAGAATTCTTAAGAGCTATTATTGGTCTCTCTTCTATTCCGTTATGACGGCGACAATTTTCGGCGTTTCGTTCTATGTGTTCGGACGACAGTTTATCGGTTTGTTCACGACGGATCCGGCGATTATCGAAGGCGGCATGATCCGAATCAAGATCATGAACCTCCCGAACTTCCTGGCGCCTTTAATGGACTGCACAATGTCCGCATCCAGAGGGCTCGGCAAGACATTCTGGCCAACGGTATTCGTGCTATTGGGGTCTTGCGTATTCCGAATATTCTGGATTTTTACAATCTTCCCAATGATAGGCACCATCGAATCCGTCTACATAGTCTTTCCTATTTCCTGGGTTATTACGGCGGCGCTGGAAATGGTGTACTTCGCAAAAATCTACAGAAATGCAGCCAGAACCCTTGAAGGGCGTGCAGCTTAATACCAAAAACACGAAAAAACCGGAGGTTTTCCTCCGGTTTTGTTATTTTACAATTATCTCTCTTACGCTCCCCATAAAGCAGGGTTCGTTTATAAACTGGGGCTTGCCCAGCACTTCAGTCTCGTCTTTAAAGTGCAGGTGCGAAGCGAAAATAGCTTTTACGCATTCACTTTCTTCTATGAGCTTCATGACGGCCTTTGTGGTTTCGGAAGCCTTCATCTTCGGGTCGGTTTCTCCGTACTTTTCCAGCACTTCGACAGGCGCACCGACGGACATTACCGATTCCCACCACTTCCAGGATTCATCTGCAAAGCTGTCCGAATAGAACGGCAGGTGCAGGAATAATAGCGTCGGAAGCCCTTTTTCCAGCTCTGCTTTAAGAAATGCGAGCTGCATTTCCGAGAACTGAGCTAGCGAATCGTCCAGAGCAACCAGATTTAAGCCGCCGACTTCCATAGAATCCATGGTTGGGTCACCGGGGATAAAGCGGAGGAACTGGTCCAGAAAACTGTCTCTGTCCTCTGCCTTTCCGCAGTCGCTGTCGTAGGTATAGTAGTCGTGGTTGCCGAAGGTGTAGAGATACTTTCTGCCTTCCAGCGTGGATTCGAGGAATTCGATGTTCGCATCCGACGGGCAGTCGATTACATCGCCAGTGAAGACCAATGCATCGCAGTCTTCCGAAAGCTTAAGAGCTTCCAGGAAGTTATCTTCCTGCTTTATGCCTCCGGAAAGATCCAGAAAGCCCTTGGTTTTCTTCGCAGACTTTTCCAGAGCTTTAGCGCTGTCCCTTTCGTCGCAGGTGCTCATGTGGCTGTCGGAAACCTGAAGGATGCGGACCGGAGCTTCCAGGCCTATATTGAGTTCAGTCTTAAGTATTTCCATGGAAAACCTCGCTCGCCGCGGCTATATTAGTGGCAGCCTCCGCAGGTGCTGCAGTTGTGTGTGCAGGAAACGGAACCTGTAACGTGGCCGCAGGTTGCTTCGTCTGTGGAAGCAAGTTTTTCTTCCAGGAAAGCCATAACAGCGCCGTCTGCAGGGCCTTCTACGCCTGCATAGACCATGATTCCCTTCATAGCCAGAGTAAATGTAGCTGTTTCGTCGATATCGCCGCAGATTACGTTGGTAACCTTGCCGATGGACAGGAAGTCTGCGATAGCCTTAGCACCCTGTTCCATGGTCTGTACTACCATTTCAAAAGCGATTTCGCCGTCTTTGATTTCGTAAATCTTAAATGCTTCGGCATCAGCAAAGCTCTGGCCTACCATGCCGTCTTTGTAAGTAACTGCTACTTTCATAATTATTCACCTAAAATAGTCTTCTTTTCTGCTGAATCTGCGTATTCTTCTGCGCATTTATTGAAGTTCTTCTTGTTGATGAGCGTGCCGTTTCCGCGGATGCATCCGCCGGGGCAGCACATGCCTTCAATAATGTTTCCGTCCAGCTTGCCGGCCTTAGCCTTGAGAAGAGCCTGCTTGCATTCGTCGATACCGTTGCAGATTACGGGCTTAACTTCGAAATCTTCGCGGCCCATTTCCTTCAGCGCCTGTGCTACGGATGCAGCTACGCCGCCGGACATGCAGTACTTGCGAGCGAAGGAGCTGCCGTCCTGCAGGTGAGTTTCGGGAAGTGTGGAAATGTCGATATCCTTGGAATCGAAGAGAGCCTGCAGTTCAGAGAATGTAAGAACATAGTTTATGTTTCCTGCAGTCTTTTCCTGCTTCTTTTCGTATTTCTTTGCCATACAGGGTCCGATGAATACTACGATAGCTTCCGGATCCTTTTCCTTAATCTTCATGGCTGTGTAAGCCATAGGAGAAAGTGTAGAAGATACGTGGGGCACAAGTTCGGGGAACTTGACCGTAATGTATTCTACGAAGGCCGGGCAGCATGAAGTTGTGATAAAGCCCTTTTCCAGGAGCTCTTCTGCTTCGATTCTTGCAGTAATGTCTGCACCTTCTGCAACTTCAACCACTTCGTCGAAACCGATGGTTCTGATGGCTGTGTAAACCTGTTCGGTTGTTCCTTCGGGGAACTGGCCTGCAACTGCGGGAGCTACAATAGCGTATACCTTGGGTCCGTTGTACTGCTGGATAGCCTTAATAACCTTAACGATGTCGGAAATATCGCTGGGAGCGCCGAACGGGCAGTCGAATACGCACTGTCCGCAAACGATGCACTTGTTCTGATCGATTTCAGCTGCGCCGTCTTCTCCCATGTGAATAGCACCTGTGGGACAAACCTTTTCGCAGGGTCTTACCATGTTTACGATGGCACCATACTTGCACGCATTGGCGCATCTGCCGCATTCTACGCACTTTGTCTTGTCGATATGGCTGCGGCCTTTATAGTCGATGGCGATAGCGCCTCTTAAGCAGCTTTCCTGGCAGTTATGGGCAAGGCAGCCTCTGCACATATCGGTTACGATATATCCGGAGCGAGGGCATTCATCGCAGGCAATGTCTACTACCTGGATAGTGTCGT
>JAKSSQ010000076.1 GCA_024403005.1 Clostridia bacterium
GGGTTCGGGCAGAGACGGAAGCCTCGGGCACAACCTGGTCGTAGGCTACATTACGGGCAAGGAGTTAAAGCTCCTTACAGAGCTGGATTCTTCCCTCGGACCCCTTAAAGACCACATAAAAATGAGCTATTCCGGCATAAAATACCGCTATAACACCCGCAGAATTATCCTGGATCGCGTAACTACAGTTGGTCTGGACCACGGCGAACTGCTGGAACTCATCGAAGATGACAAAATGTACAAAATCTGCTGCAACATGTACGCAGTTAACATGCTCGGCATGCTCAACGGCATGACGAAGGGCCTGCTTTCCATCGCTCCCAAGGATGAAGAGGGCAACGTAATTACGGACTTTAACGAGTATATCCTTAAGGACAGACAGGGAAACGACGTTAAGGAATGGGTAGCCCTGGCAGATTACATGAGCGCATTCACCATTGGAGAAGACGGCGTTAAGGAAATCCCCGCTGCATATTCCGGCCCGCTTGGCAGAAAAGTTGCCTACAGCATGGGCGGCAGATATATAATTTCCAGCCCCGGCACCATTACAAGAATTGCAGAAGCAGTGCTTGTAGTGCTGGCAGTTCTTCTTGTGCTTATAATTGTGCTCATAAAGAAGCTGGTAATGTACGTCGGAAGACGCAGCCTTAAAACGGTTAAGAACGGAAACCAGAAGCCATGAATTTTGCTCTGTTTTACGCGACAATAGCAGTGCTTTGCCTTATTCCTGCAGCCTGCCTGGGCCTGTGGATGGCAAAATATAAGGACTTTCGTCCGGTTGGTTTTGGCGTATTAAGCTTTTTTGCCTTTGCGGCTATCTGTGAATGGTTTTTCAGCTATCTGTTTATGCTGGTTGTACCTTTTACCAGGGCATTTCTCACCGCTGACCCAATGCGCCTCGTGGTCTTTTCCTGTCTTATGGCCGGCGGATTCGAGGAATTCGGACGCCTGTGGATTTACAAGTACGGCCTGGCTGCTTACAGCGGTAGAGATACATCAGTAGGGTATGCTATAGGGCACTTCGGCGTGGAGATAATTATACTCACGGTTATTCCTCTGCTTGTAAACACGCCGGCTGAATTCGGGTCACAGGACATGGCGTATTGCATAATCGAAAGAGTCGTTGCCTGCTGCGGCCACACGGCGCTTTCCACTATGGTTTGGCATGCATTTTCTGCAAAGCAAATTAAAACCGCCTGGCTTGCTTTTGCAGTCCACGCGGTGTGCGACAGCCCTTTAGGCCTGTATAAATACGGATTTTTAGACCATTTCCATGCAGAATTGTATTTTGCAGCGCTTGTTGCGGTTCTTTGCGTTCTCGGAATTATCTACCGCAGAAAGCTTCCGGAAGGAATGTCTGTTGACGTAGAACTTCTTCCGTAAACCACTCTCAAAACCACTAATTTCAATCGATAAAAGAGGCATATATGAATTTCAGAACAGTTTACAAAGTACACAGCGCTCTAACCTACGGCGGCATCTTCATGATGATCGCAGGCGTATTTGCCAGCCAGCTGGACCTGGGCGACATAGTATATTTCCTGGAAGGCTGCGGATTTACAGTTGCTGTAATCGGCGTAGTATTCGGAAAGATTTTCTATAAGTGCCCTTACTGCAAGAGCCGTCTTAAGCTCACAGAAAGCAACCCGGACTACTGCCCCAAGTGCGGCAAAAAGTTAAAGGATCTTTAATTAATAATCGAAATAGGAAGCTAAAAGCGCTCTGTTTAAAGCGTTTATTGCCCTGTAATCCGGCTCTCCGTTTTCCTGCAGCACCAGATATCCGCTGTGGAAAGAGGGGAGCTCTTTAAATGCTTCCATATCCACCGGAAGTTTCGTAAGATCCGTAAACAGGAAGTGGGCCTTTTCCTGCAGGTAGTATTCCAGGGCGATTTTTCCTGTAAACGTGTCGTATTCCAGCTTGCAGCTGTCTTCGTAGGCGGAAATCGGCAGCAGCCCGGGCTGAGCCAATGCTTCGCCTGCGAGCCTGCCGTTCTTAATTGCAAAGGCCTTCGTAAGGATTTTGTGGTCTTTAATCTTAATAAGGAAACCTTCCTTGCAGGCGATTTCGTGGTAGGGCAGGAATCTGGATTTATATGCTATTCTTGCCAGCTGCTTTACGTCGTCTGCGTTGTGGAGAAGAATTATCCGCTTTGCCTCCGGATCTTTAGTCTGCAGGTAGTGGTTAAAGAGAGGAATGCAGTCTCCTCCGGGAATCTCGTCATCTCTTTTATCTTCCAGGCCCAGCGCTTTTTCCACGGACTTCTGGTTAAGGTGCTCCATGTCTTTAGCTGCAGGCCAGTACTTTTTGAGCCACTTATACAGGTCTATGCTCCAGAAAACGGAGAGTTTTTCGCATAAACCGTACTTTTTAGCTCTTTTAAGGGTAAAGGGCAGGTCGAAACCGTCGCCGTTGTAGGTAATAACGACATCTGTTTCCTTTAACTTTTCCAGAGCTTCTTCGATTACTCTTTTTTCGTCTTCCGGGCTTTCCGTAAAGTTCTGCCAGACTTCTCCCGCAGGGGAACAGAATCCGCAGTTGATAATTACGTCGTGAAGGGGAAAAAGACCGGAAGTTTCTATGTCATAAACGGTTGTTTTGAAATCTTTTAAATAAGTATTATTAAACATGCTTTTTAATAAACAATTCACATTGAGGTCACGGATTTAAAATAAGTATAACACAGTAAAATAATATATTAAAACAAACAAAAGAAGCTGCAGGGGAGCAGCTTCTTTTGTTCAAAAGGGGTATTGGGATTAGAGATCTGTGTGGTCATCAGGGGGATAACCACATAGCAATTTTACACAAAATTCACAAATAAAACAAGTAAAAGCAAACATTTGATAGATTTTTTTTTCTTTTCACATTTACCATTGCTAATTTGTTCACAATCCTATAAACTGTATTTGTGTTAACATAATTATTTATTTCGTAAGCACAAAAACTTAATAGGATGTGACGACCTTTTTAAGGTCACCCCCAAGTTGTATTGTTTGTTATGAGGAGGACAACAGCAATGAATAAGGAAGTGGCAAAAAGAGTTGAAGAGATCGCGCTCGCGCTTGCACAGGTAAGAAGCGTTGTAGACACAACCGGCGAAATCGACGCAGCAAATAAGGTGTACGAGATTTTCTCCCAGATGGACTACTGGAAGGAAAATCCGCAGAACCTTTACTTTGTTCCCGTAAAGAACGACCCGCTCGGCAGAAAGAGCTGCACAGCTATTCTTGAAGGTAAAAAGGGTAACTCCAAGAAGGCGGTAATCATGATCGGACATATCGACCATGGAGGCATTTCCGACTACGGCCAGCTGCAGGAATATTCCAACAGCCCCTTCGAGCTCATGGAAAAGATGAAGGAAATCGAACTTCCGCCATCAGCTAAGAAGGACCTGGAAAGCGGCGAATACATCTTCGGCCGCGGCATCTTCGACATGAAGACAGGCGATGCAGCCATCATGGCTGTAATGGAACTCATTTCCAAGGACGTTGAAAACTTCGAAGGAAACCTCATCTTCTCCGCAGTATGCGACGAAGAAGGCAATTCCGGCGGCGTTCTCAACTGCGACGAAGACTACGTAAGACTCGCAGAGGAAAGAGGATACGAATATCTGGCCATGCTGGATGCAGACTACATTACCGAAGAATACGAAGGCGATCCCAACAAGTACATCTACATCGGTACTGTAGGCAAGGTAATGCCCACATTCTACATTGTAGGCAAGGAAACACACGTAGGCGAATCTTTCAAGGGCCTTGACCCCAACCAGATTGCAGCTGCAATCACAATGAAGATTAACCTCAACCCGGAATTTTCCGACGTGGCAGACGGCGAAGCAGCGCTTCCGCCCATTACTCTCAAGCAGAGAGACCTCAAGACAGAATATTCCGTACAGACCGCAAAGGCTGCTACAATATACTTTAACTATGCTACACACTGCAGCACCCCGGAAATCATCCTGGAAAAGATGCTTAAGGCAGGCCAGGAATGCTTCCAGGAAGTTATCGATCTCCTGAACGTTCGCTACGAAAAGTTCTGCGAAATTGCAGGAAGACAGTACACAAAGCTTCCCTGGGTTGCAAGAACAATGAGCTTCGACCAGCTCTGCGACGAAGTCCGCAAGGATGTTCCCAATCTTGATGAACTCATCAAGGCAAAGGCAGAAGAACTCGTAAAGACAGACATGGATTCCAGAGACAGATCTTCCGCAATCTGCGGATACGTTCAGTCCATGTGGAAGGACCAGGATCCTGTAGTTATCGTTTACTTCTCCAGCCCATACTATCCCCACGTGTTTATTGAGGGTTCAAGCGAAAAGGACAAGAACCTGCTCAAGGCAGTAGCTGCCGCTGTTGAAGAAACAAAGACAGACTACAAGCTTGGCTACAAGAAGTTCTTCCCCTATATTTCTGATCTGTCCTACGCAGCAGTACCGGACGAATCCGTAGTAGAAACATTCAAGAGCAACATGCCCGGCTACGGAATCACCTACGATCTGCCGTTTGACACAATCAAGAAACTCAACCTGCCCGTACTCGATATCGGTGCATTTGGTAAGGATGCGCACAGATGGACGGAAAGAATCGAAAAGAAATTCTCCTTCAACGTTACACCTGAGCTCATCTACAGAACGTTATTGAACCTGCTTAAGTAGGCTCATATATATCTTAACTACTTTATTGTAAACAAGGAGAAAACTATGAAAACGAATGTTGAAAAGCTGTTTATCAACGGCAAAATCTACACATTCAAGGATGCTGACGACACAGTTGAAGCTCTCGCAGTAGACAAGGGCTATATCGTTTGGGTCGGCACAACTGCAGAAGCTAAGGAAAAGTTCGAAGCTGCTGAAATTATCGATATGGAAGGCAAGTCCATGGAACCTGCTATGGGCGACTCTCACCTTCATTTCTACGCTTACTGCCAGACACTTACAACAGTAGACCTCGCTGGCTGCACAACCAGAAAGGAAGCTTGGGAAAGACTTGCAAAGAAGGCTGCTGAAACACCCGAAGGCATGTGGATCAAGGGTTCCAACTACGACCAGTCCAAGTGGAAGGACGTTGAAGACGTACTGCCCACAGCTGACGATCTGGACCAGATCACAACAAAGCACCCCCTCGTAATCAAGAGATGCTGCCTGCACGAAGTATCCGCTAACCACATGGCTCTCGAAAAGGCCGGCATCGGCAAGGGCTACGTATACGGCGAAGGCGGCCTCTGCGAACTGGATGCAGACGGCAACCCCAACGGTATCATCAGAGAACAGGCTTCCAAGCTGTTCGACGACATCGTACCCGATCCTCTCCTTGACCCCGAATTCAAGGAAACACTCATGGCTAAGGTATTCAAGGAAGTATCCAGCCAGGGCGTTACAATGATGGATACATACGCAGCTAAGATCTGGAACTTCTTCGAAAGCACAGAAACATATGAAAACCTGGATAAGAAGGGCCTCCTGCCCGTTCGTATGCAGGTTTGCCTTGAAGAAATGTACGACAAGCCCGTTCTCACAGAAGAACAGAAGGCAGATCCGTTCCGCAAGGTTGGCTACGGTACATACAAGATCTTCACAGACGGTTCCTTCGGCGCTCGCTCCGCAGCTCTGCTGGAAGACTACTGCGACGATCCCGGCAACAAGGGTATCCTCGTAATCACACAGGACGCACTCAACGAAAAGACATACAAGGCTTATAAGCACGGTCTGCAGCCCGCTACACACTGCATCGGCGATGCTGGTACAGAAGCAGCTCTCCAGGCTATCGAATACACAATCGCTAAGTGCCTCGAAGACGGCATGACAATGGAAGAAATCTGGGCAGGCCCCAAGTTCAGAATCATTCACGCTCAGCTCATCCACGAAGATCAGCTTGAAAGATTCAAGAAGGTTCCCGTAATCTTCGACATTCAGCCTGTATTCCTCAACACAGACCTCCACTGGATCGAAGAAAGAATCGGCGACAGAGCTGTTGACTCCTACACATGGAGAAGGTACATCGACGAAGGCTTCATCTGCACAGGCGGTTCCGACTGCCCCGTAGAACTCTACACACCTTGGCCCGGTATCTGGGGTGCTGTTAACAGAACAGATCCTATCGACAACCTGCCCGCAGGCGGTTGGAGACCCGACCAGAAGGTTACAAAGTTCGAAGCTGCTTGCATGTATTCCAAGAACATGGCATACGGTAACCAGATGGAAAAGTACCTCGGTACTCTGGAAGTTGGCAAGTTCGCTGACATGATCATTACAGACAGAGACTGGCTCGCTGGTCCGGATGATGACATTCTGAACGTTAAGGTTCTGAAGACATATCTGGCTGGTAAGGAAGTTTACTCCGCTGAATAATCAAAACCGACTTATAGGGAGGGGCGCATTGCGTCCCTCCCATATAAAATTATTGCCCGATTTATTGGGTCAGACACTATTTATTTGACAAAATCACTACACTGGAGCCAATAGATGAAATATTCCAAGGAATTTGAAAAATATCTGGAAAAGGAAAAGAATGCGAGCAGAAGCACCATTAGCGCTTACATGAGCGACCTGCGTGAATTCTGCGATTACATGGAAGCCGAAAGGGGAAAAGAAGGGGAAGAAGCAGGCAATGCAGACGTTGCAGCTTTCCTTATGAACCTTAAGAACGAAGGCAAGAGCGGAGCTACGGTAAACAGAAAGCTGGCATCCATCCGCGCTTACTTTGCATGCTTAAGGCTTAACGGATTTTCCTCCGCGAACCCGACAGAAGGCATAAAGGCTCCCAAGCAGCCCAGAAAAGACGTTGAATTCCTTACGGTGGAAGAAGTGGACTCCATACTCGAGCTGCCCGGCTCCGACGTAAAGGGCATAAGAGACAAGGCCCTGCTGGAAGTAATGTACGCAACCGGCATGAAGGCCAGCGAAATTGCAGCGCTCAACAAGACCGACATCGACCTTCGAATCGGTTTTGCAGTCTGCAGCGGCGAAGCAGGAAAGAGAAGAATTATTCCTCTCGGAAAGCCTGCAAGAGCTGCAATCAAGACCTATCTGGACGAAAGCCGCGACGCGCTTATTAAGGGAGAAGAAGACTGCGGCGCTCTGTTCCTCAATTACATGGGTGAACGAATGACAAGACAGGGCATCTGGAAGGTATTAAAGCATTACGGAGAGAAGGCAGGCCTGGAAAAGGATCTGAACCCTCTCATTTTAAGAAATTCTTTCGCAGCCCACATGATTCAGAACGGTGCGGATTTAAAATCCCTCCAGGAATTATTGGGTCACGAAGACATAACTGCGACAAAAGTGTTCCTGAGTCTGTCCAAAAACAGAATCATGGACGTTTACGATAAAGCATTCCCCAGAGCAAAATAGGGCGGCGAAAAAAGGCTGTGAACCATTGAAAAATGCTTGCGCAGAGGCGATTTATGTGATATAATCTGCGATGCGTGTTACGGGCGGTCCGCTGGCAGAGCCTGCAAATACAGTGTTTGCAAGGTGTTGGCTGTTAAGAACGTCTAAGTTTATTAAGGAGGACGCGTAATGGATTTAATCAAGTCTATAACTCAGGAGTTCGAAAGAACTGACATTCCCGCATTTTCCGTTGGTGATACTGTTAAGGTATACATCAAGGTTAAGGAAGGCAACAAGGAAAGAATTCAGCTGTTCGAAGGTTTTGTTCTTAAGAGACAGAACGGCGGCGTATCCGAATCTTTCACAGTAAGAAAGATTTCCAGCGGCGTTGGCGTGGAAAAGACATTCCCGCTCCACAGCCCCATGATCGAAAAGATCGAACTGGTTCGTAAGGGTGATGTAAGAAGAGCTAAGCTCAACTACATGAGACAGAGAACCGGTAAGGCTGCAAGAATTAAGAGCAAGGAAGAGTAAAGAATTTGGGGAGAACGTTGCGTTCTCCCTTTTCTTTTTACAGTAATAGAGGAAAAGGTATGGAAAATATAAACTGGTATCCGGGGCACATGAAAAAGACCCGCGAGTTAATACAGGAAAATCTCAAGCTTGTGGACGTTGCAGTGGAAGTTCTGGACGCCCGTATTCCCGTATCCAGCAGAAACCCCATACTGGCTGAACTCACTGCAAGCAAAACAAGAATCATTATTTTAAATAAAAGCGACCTGGCAGACGAGGAAAAGACCGCGCAGTGGGCAGCTAAACTGTCCGACGGCGGCGCTCACGTGCTGGTTATGAACTGCAATTCCGGCGCAGGCTGCCAGAAGCTTACGCAGCTGCTGGAAAAGCTCAGAGATGCCAAGAACGAAGGCAGAGAGCGCAAGCGCGACCTTCGCCTTATGATTGTCGGCATTCCCAACGTAGGTAAATCTTCGCTGATCAACCGCATGACCGGCAGAAAAGCCGCTAAAACAGGTAATA
>JAKSSQ010000077.1 GCA_024403005.1 Clostridia bacterium
AAAACTGTATCAAGAAGCAGTTTAAGCTGCTTTGTGTCCTTACTGCTGAGCTTATATCCATCTTCGTGCTTTACATTGAATAAGTCTTTGGTGGATTCAACGCATTCCTTAATAGCCGATAATTTTTTACTTCCTTCAGCGGAAAAGTAAGATGCAAGGATTCCGTTTGCATTTTTTGCAAGCATCGGATCCAGCTCAAAATCAACAGTTCTAAGGTAAACAGCCATTGCAGACTCTATAGTTCCTGCAGAATGATATTTTGTGCCTGACACAAAATCGCTCTTTGCTTTTTCAATCTTTTCACGGGCAGAATCGGATTTAGCAGCCGAATATTTTGCAGTATAATCAGGACAAATTGTATTTTCGTAGTAATAATCCAGAGCATCACGAATGAGGCCATAATGACCGGAAATTGCCATAGAGATGCTGCTGACAGATGCATCATTGCTTATATAAACCTTATTTGCATCTGCAAGATTAATACTGGCTGCGGCATCAACAACATTGTCAAACATATTGCTGCTCATTGCATCTTCTATAAAACTGTTGACCGCATTGAGCATATCATCAGCAGATTCAAAAGATTCGGGAAGCCAGGATGCACTGACTCTATCAGATAGAATCTGTTTAAAGAGAGGTTTAAATTTAGGAAGTTTTGTATTTGGATTCTTCTGGTTATAAAGATTAATATATTCATTCAGACCTTGAATCTTACGGTCACCCTCTTTGAGTCCGCCAATCACGGTATTGTATGCGTCTATACCGGATTGAGTCAGAACCAATTCATAGGCGTTTAAAGCAAACATGTCTGCAAGGTTTCCATTTAATATATAATCTGCAAGTTCTGTCTGAGCTGTCTGCAGCTGCTGAACAATACCGCTGCCTGAAATCTTTTCAAATACCGAAACATTATCAATGAAACGCGGCAGATTCTCGTTAATCAGACGATAAGCAACTGCGGTTGATTTCTCCTCTTCTGAATACATATTCTTTCGGTTTTCGTTGTAACCGGTAAAGTATGTAGTAAAGTTCTTAAATGCATCATCAAAATATAATTCCGGCGCATTTTTATTAATCCAGGATTCAAGTTCCTTTTGTATCAGTTCTTTTTTAAAAAGAATGGAATATACGTCTTTCTTCTCGCTAAAAGCTTTCGTAATTTCCTTGCGAAGCGCTTGCTTTACTGCATCAAACTTGTTTTTATATGCTTCAGTTGCTTTCTCATCTGCAGATGCATTATATAGTTCATTATATTCGCTTAAATTGCAAAGCTTTACGGTTTGCATGCAGTCATCAATGAAGGCTTTATGAAAACTGTCCAGCGTTTTCTTCATTTTCCTGTAACTGTCAGCAAGATCCGTATCTTTTGTAATTACGCCATTCTTATTTATATTTTCAAGTGTTTTGCCTACAGGGATTAACTCAAAACGTAAAGTTTTGCTTACAGGGTACATTCCTGTGAAGTTTGACAGGTTATACATGTTGTCCTCCATAAAACATAATGCAACTGCTCATCAGAGATTCGGATACTTAAATCCGCATCTTGGTATAAATATATTATATATATTAGAGTAATTCCAGAACAAAAATCTGAATAGGTGCTGCATTTATCTACCAAATATTTCCTGTCAAATATTTACATTTTCCAATTTTCTGCTATAATAAAAATGACCGCTGTACGGGCGGCCTGTTTCCCCTCCTGGAAAGGAGGTGGTAGCTATGGTTACATTTGATATGTTAATCCAGTACACCATCATGCTGTGTACGGTAGTTGCAGTCACTTATAACTTTCGGCATAAATAAAAAGCAGGTCGCTTAGCATGAAGCTTTGCGACCACAAACCCTTAGGGGAACGGCCGCGACTAGAAACGCAGCGGTCCCTTGAAAATATATTAACATATTCTGGTAATTTGTCAATGCCATTATACTCACAAAAAACTCCCGCCTCTCTTGAAGCGGGAGTAATTTTTTTGACCAAATTTCAGATTAGTCTTCGTCGATCTGCTTAACTACGTCGATAACTGTGTTGTCTCTGTACATTACAACACCGACGATCTTGTCCTTGAACTTGATGGGGTCAGGCTTACCTACGCTGCGTTCAGCTCTGTCTGCACGGGATTCGATAGTAGCAACGGGGAGGCCTGCAGCCTTGAGTTTTTCAGCAACTTCGGGTCTTGCGGGGTTAACTGCAACGCCCTGTTCTGTAACTACAACGTCTACTACGGAGCCCGGTGTAACAACATGGTTTACCTTGGGAACTACGCAGGGAATTCTGCCTCTTGTGAGCGGGCAGACGATAACGGACAATGCAGCGCCTTCTGCTGTGTCAGGGTGGCCGCCGATAGCTCCGCGGATAACGCCGTCGGAACCTGTGAGTACGTTAACGTTGAAGTCTGTATCTACTTCCAGAGCGGACAGAATTACGAAGTCCAGCTGGTTAACAGCAGCTTCTCTTCTGTAGGCAGCATATGTCGGGGAATCGCTCTGCTGGTGGCAGTGATTCTTCTTTAAGGACATTGCAGCGTCCAGGTCGAAGGACTGTACGTCCAGGATCTTTTCGATGAGGCCTTCTTCGTGCATTGCTGCAATCTGGCCTGTAATTCCGCCGAGAGCGAAACGGCACTTAATGCCTTCGTCGATCATCATCTGGCGCAGGTATCTTGCTGTAGCAAGGGATGCACCGCCGGAACCCATCTGCATGGAGAAACCGTCGTAAACGTAGCCTGCAGCCTTTACTGCTTCTGCAGCTGTCTTAGCGATAATCAGTTCCTTGGGGTTCTTTGTATAACGTGTAGCTCCGCCCATGATGCCCTTGGGGTCACCGATATCGTCTACGAGAACGATGTAGTCTACGTCGGATTCGGGGATTGCGCAGGGTGTGTTGGGGAACTTAACCAGGTTATTTGTAATGATGATGGTTGTATCTGCCATGCGTGCGTCGGGGCGAGCGTAGCCCATGGAGCCGCACATGATGGAGTCGTCGTCATCTCTGCTGTAACCGTTGGCATTGCCGAAGGGGTCGCAGCTGGGAGCGCCGAGGAAAGCAACGTCAATGTGGAGTTCGCCGCTTGCAACAGCTTCTGCTCTGCCGCCGTGGGAGCGGAAGATTACGGGGAAGTCCATGAGGCCTCTGGAAACTCTTTCAGCCAGTTCGCCTCTCATGCCGCTTGTTTCGATATGTGTAATAACGCCCTGTTCGATGTATTCGATAAGGGGTGCGTGAACCGATGCAAGAGAGCTGCTTGCCAGTGTCAGGTTCTTGAAGCCCATTTCAGCCAGCTTAGCTACAACCTGGTTGATTACGTGGTCGCCGTTGCGGAAATGGTGGTGGAAGGAAATTGTCATTCCGTCCTTGAGTCCGGAAAGGCGGATAGCTTCTTCGAGGCTTCCAACAACCTTATCCTTGGACTGGCCCTTTTCCTGGAAAGTAGCTGTGTTTCTGGTCTTTGTAGCCTTGAATTCACCGTGGTTGGAGAATTCGCTAACGTGAGGAATTTCTTCCAGCTTAAATGTCTTTTCTGCCATCTTAAATTTCCTCCACTTCTCTTACTTCGCTGAGTTCTGCCAGTTCGAGCAGTCTCTGAGCTCTGATAACTACGGGCTTGTCGATCATCTTGCCGTTGAGCGCAACTACGCCGCTGCCCTTTGCCATAGCTTCTTCGTAAGCACCCATTACTGCTCTTGCCTTGTTCAGGTCCTTTTCGCTGGGCATGAATACCTTGTGCAGGGGTTCAATCTGTCTGGGGTTGATAACGGACTTGCCGTCGAAGCCCAGCTTCTTGATGAGTGTAGCTTCTGCGATGAAGCCTTCTTCGTTGTTTACGTCGGAGTAAACTGTATCCAGTGCATCGATGCCTGCGCTTCTTGCAGCGTTCAGGATCATGCAGCGTGCGAAGAGAAGTTCGATACCGTCGGATCTTGTAGTCTTAAGGTCTGTAACGTAGTCTTCTGCACCGAGTGCGATACCGATGAGTCTGTCGGAAGCGTGTGCGATTTCTCTTGCGTTGAGAACGCCGTTAGCGCTTTCGATAGCAGCCATCATGAGTGTTGTTCCAACGGGAATGTTGTTTTCAGCTTCGATGCGTGCGATTTCTCTTTCGCAGTCGATAACGTCCTGAGCGGAGTCTGTCTTGGGCAGTCTTACAACGTGTACGCCTGCCTTAACGATAGCTTCCAGGTCCTTAAGGCCGAGGCCGCTGTTCAGGTCGTTGATTCTTACAACCAGTTCCTTCTTTCCGTACTTCAGGTCGTGGAGAGCCTGGTATACGAGGAATCTTGCAGCATCCTTTTCCATGATGGAAACGGAGTCTTCCAGGTCGAACATTACGGAGTCGGATCCGTAAATGTGGCAGTCGCGGATCATGCCGGGGTTGTTGCCGGGCACGAACATCATAGCTCTTCTGAGGCGTTTCTTTTCTGCCATTTTACTTAGCCTCCCACTTATAGTCTTCGCTGGCTGCAGCTCTGTATGCAGCGCAGTTTGTTCTTGCTTTTACAGTGCAGTCCAGAGCGCCCTTGTCTACTGCTGTAACTGCAGCATTTTCAACGCCCAGGTTTGCAAGGGTTTCACGGATAACAGCTTCAATCTGTCTGCCGAACTGCTGCATTACGCTGCTTGTCAGGTCCAGGCTGATGCCGCCGTCTTCCTTTGGTTCAACAGTTACCATGATGTCCGAAGACTCCATGGTACCTGCCATTCCTTTCTGTACGAGTTTCATAATTTATCTCCTCGGACTATGCAAGTCTCTTTTCAAGGTTCTTTCTGATTTCTGCGATGAACTTGTCTGTTGTAACAGCCTTAGCTTCGATGCCTTCTGCAAGACCTACCAGGTCCTTTGTCATGATGCCGCTGTAAAGTGTGTCGAAGCAAGCGCCTTCGAGTTCATCTGCGAACTTCTGCAGGTCTGCAAGACCGTCCATTTCGCCTCTCTTGCGCATAGCGCCGGACCATGCAAAGATTGTTGCCATGGGGTTGGTGGAGGTCATTTCGCCTGTTTCCTTATACTTGTAGTAGTGGCGTGTTACTGTACCGTGTGCAGCTTCGTATTCGAACTTTCCGTCGGGGCTGCAGAGTACGGATGTCATCATAGCCAGGGAGCCGAAAGCTGTGGAAACCATGTCGGACATAACGTCGCCGTCGTAGTTCTTGCAAGCCCAGATGTAGCCGCCTTCGCTTCTGATTACTCTTGCTACTGCGTCGTCGATGAGTGTGTAGAAGTATGTAATTCCGAGCTTTTCGAATTCTTCCTTGTAGTTTTCGTTGAAGATCTTTTCGAAGATAGCCTTGAACTGGCCGTCGTACTTCTTATTGATTGTGTCCTTTGTGGAGAACCACAGATCCTGCTTTGTATTGATGGCATACTTGAAGCAGCTGTGTGCGAAGGATTCGATGGAGGAATCCTTGTTGTACTGACCCTGGATTACGCCCGGGCATTCGAAATCGTAAATTTCGGAGGACCATTCTTCGCCGGATTCGCCCTTGAAGGAGATTACAGCCTTGCCCTTTTCGGGTACTCTGTAGGCTGTTGCCTTGTAGATGTCGCCGTAAGCGTGACGAGCGATTGTGATGGGCTTTGTCCAGTTCTTTACAACGGGCTTGATGAAATCAACGAGGATGGGAGCTCTGAATACTGTACCGTCCATGATTGCACGGATTGTACCGTTGGGGCTCTTCCACATTTCTGTCAGGTTGTATTCTGTCATTCTCTGAGCGTTGGGTGTGATTGTAGCGCACTTAACGCCTACGCCGTACTTTCTGCATGCGTTTGCAGCATCCTTGGTAATCTGGTCCTTAGTTTCGTCTCTCTTGGGAAGTCCGAGGTCGTAATATTCTGTCTTGAGTTCTACGAAGGGTTCGAGAAGTTCATCCTTGATCATCTTCCAGATGATTCTGGTCATTTCATCGCCGTCCATTTCGACGATGGGTGTTGTCATCTTAATCTTTTCCATTGTCAGTCTCCTTATTACTTGAGCTTTGCTGCGTAGTAGTTCATTAAGCATCCTTCAAGGATGATAGTCTTTTCGTCTTCTGTAAGGCCCTTGATGTGGAGCATGATGTCCTTAACGCCGTCCTTGCAGATAACCTTTGCGGGAATGTCTTCGATTCCTTCTGCAACTGCCTTGCGGATTCCGGGAACGAATACGTAATCGTCTTCTTCGTATTCGAACGGTGTACCTTCGTCCAGTGTGAACGGCAGGATACCCCAGTTGATGCAGTTGGAACGATATCTCTTTGTAGCATATTCGTAGCAGATGTTAGCGAAGCCGCCCAGTACCTTCTGGCAGGATGCAGCCTGTTCTCTTGCGGAACCGTCGCCGGGCTTGTTTGCGAATACGCAGGAACCGAACTGAGTATTCTTCAGGAGTTCTTCTGCGTCGCCTACCTTAGCGAGAGCTTCCTTAAGAGCTGCAACGTCTCCGCCGTCTCTTCTTGCTGCTTCCTGAGCTGCGATTGCCTTGGACTTGCCAACGTATTCGGGGCATCTTCTGGAAAGCGCATATTCGGAGAGTCTCAGCGGGTTGGATCTGAGAGAGCTTGTTTCGCCGGAAGGAATGAGTTCGTCTGTTGTTGTAACAGGATCGTGGATTACTGCAGCCAGCTTGAGCATGATGTGTTCTGTAAGGCTGTACATCTTGGGCCAGTCTGTGATGTTGGGTCCGAGGATGAGTTCTACAGAGGGGTCAGCCTTGCCGTAGCCGTAGTAGAGTCTCTTGTCGTAAACTTCCTTGTCGAAGTGATATTCGTGGGGTGTGTATTCGTATTCAACGTCTGTAGCTGCTGTGATAACGCCGCCGTTAGCTGCTGTAGCTGCGATGGAGCGAGCGTCCATGAGGCAAACGCCGGAAATCTGGCCTTCGCCGGGCTTGGAACCTTCTCTGTTGGGGAAGTTTCTTGTTGTGTGTCTTAAGGACAGACCGTTGTTTGCGGGAACGTCGCCAGCGCCGAAGCAGGGTCCGCAGAAGGAAGGCTTAATTACAGCGCCTGCCTTGAGCAGTTCTGTTGTAGCGCCAATCTTTGTGAGTTCCAGAGATACGGGAACGCTTGTGGGATATACGCTCAGGGAGAAGTAATCGTTGCCTGTGCTCTTATCCTTCAGGATGCATGCAGCTTCGTCGATGGAGTCAAACATACCGCCGGAGCAGCCTGCGATGATACCCTGGTCTGCGTGAACGCCATCAGCCTTAACCTTGGACTGGAGATCCATGTGAGCCTTGGGGAACTTCTTTGCAGCTTCTTCTTCGACCTTTGCAAGGATTTCCTTAGCGTTCTTCTGGAATTCGTGGATTGTGTAAGCGTTGGAGGGGTGGAACGGCAGAGCGATCATGGATTCCATCTTATCCAGTTCGATTGTGATCATTGCATCGTAGTATGCGCCGTTGCCAGCCTGGAGCTTCTTGTAGTCCTGGGGTCTCTTATGAGCTTCGAAGAACTTTTCTGTAATTTCGTCTGTTTCCCAGATGGAGGACAGGCATGTTGTTTCTGTTGTCATTACATCGATACCGTTTCTGAAATCGATGGGCAGATACTTGAGTCCGGGGCCTGCAAATTCGAGAACCTTGTTCTTTACGAAACCGTTTGCGAATGTTTCCTTAACGAGGGAAATTGCAACGTCGTGGGGTCCGATGCCCTTGGGGGGTTCACCTGTCAGGTATACGAGAACAACTTCGGGATAGTTAACGTCCCATGTATTCTTAAGGAGCTGCTTTACGAGTTCGGGTCCGCCTTCGCCTACAGCCATTGTGCCCAGGGCGCCGTATCTTGTGTGAGAGTCGGAACCGAGGATCATGGCGCCGCACTTAGCCATTTCTTCTCTTGCATAAGAGTGAATTACGGACTGGTTAGCGGGAACGTAGATTCCACCGTACTTCTTTGCTGCGGAAAGACCGAAAACGTGGTCGTCTTCGTTAATTGTACCGCCTACAGCGCAAAGGGAGTTGTGACAGTTGGTCATAGCGTAGGGCATGGGGAATTCCTTGAGACCGGAACCTCTTGCTGTCTGGATGATACCAACGTATGTGATGTCGTGGGAAACCATTGCATCGAAAGTGATTTCCAGCTTTTCAGGATCTTCGGACTTGCTGTGAGCCTGAAGAATGCTGTAAGCAATAGTCTTTTTCATTGCTTCTTCCTTGGGTTCGGCGGATTCCTTAACGGGCTTGCCGTCTACCAGGTAGAAACCTTCTCCGTACAGTTTGATCATGTAAGTACTCCTTTCTGATCCATGTAATAATTGGCTGTGAAATAATGTCGAATTAGTCCTAAATTGAGTATAGCACCGTTGAACATGATTTGTATACAATTAAGTAAAATTGAATAAAAAGAATTTTTGTATG
>JAKSSQ010000078.1 GCA_024403005.1 Clostridia bacterium
CCAAAGTAAATATCGTTTCCGAGGCCAAGTACGTTATCCTTTACATCTATGGGCTGAAGGCCGTCATCTTCCTCCTCCGGTAGTACATCGTCTTCGCCCAGCTCAATGCCGTTTGCTATTTTCTGATCTATTTCAGCCTGTTTTTGCGCTCTTTCGGCCTTGTGCTGCTCTTCAATCATTACGTTAACAGACTTCAAGTCGACTTCACTGAGCGCTTCGTCCAGATTTTCATCGAGCTCGTGGAGTTTGTGCGGATCTGCATCCAGAATCTTTTCCAGCTTAATGTACTGATAATTGGGGTCAGCGATTAAAGCAATCTTCTTCTGCGTAAGGGAAACCCTGGGCATGAGACCGACAATCTTCTTGTCGTACTGCTTAAGAAGCTCCTTGGAATACTCGTCGTATTCGTGCTTCATAATTTTCTCCATCATGGCGTGGCCTTCGGTGATTATGGAGAACTTAAGGGCCAGGTCGGGGAAGCGTTCAATGATTTCGTCGTCGGAAAGGTCTCTGCTTAAGATTTCTTCGTACTCATCGACAACGCGCTTTATTGCTCCGAAGATAATCCTCTGTACTTCTTTGTCGTCCGCTGCGACGCCGCGTTCATCGTGGAGTTCCACGTATCTTGCCATCTCTTCCGGAGTAAAGGTTCTGCAGACACGAATTTCCGCACGATCTCTGGTAAAATCTCCGTATCCGGGCACATAGCGGCCATATTCCATAAGGCCCTTTGCGTATGAGCTTGCAGCCTTAATCTGCTTTTCGCGCCTTGCGGTGCGTTCGGCTTCAGGAACAAGTTCGATATCAGGAACTGCTGTCTTGTAAACCTTGACAATCTTTTCAGGTGCAGCTGCAGGCTCATCGTTATGAATCATCTCCATTACAGTCGCAAGAAGAATATTTTCTATTTCTGCATATTCTGCGTCTGAAAGCTGAGCCTGCGGGTTTGTCTTTCTCTTTTCTTCCAGTTTCTGCGCGGCAAATTTCTCGCGCATTGACTGTATGGTTTCGGGGAACTGATTAGTGTTAAGCATTGAAACGTCTCCTTTGCTAATTATTAGCGATTACGTTTTCGTCGATTGTATTTTCTGCTGCGATCTCTTTTTCGAGAGATTTTTCTTCGCCTGCTTTTCCGATTACCTTGAATGTCTTGTAATCCGATGCAGCCTTAAGGATATTTGCAGCCGTTACGGAGTCCATCTTTCCGTTTACGATCTTGTCGAAATCTTCCTTGCCCATATTGCCAAGGAACTGTTTGAGCTCGGGTTCAGCAGCAAGCTTGGAAGCTTCGTCGGAAACGAAAAGTTCTCCGTCTCTGGCGGAATTGAGCAGTTCTGCAAATCCGGGGTTAAGAGATCCCAGCTGAGCAGCCTTTTTAAGTTCGCCTTCCAGATATGTCTGAGTTGTAAATGCAGTTACAACATTTGCGAACTGCTTTTCGGTGCCGATATGGGGGTTAGCGCCGTTTCTGATTTTAAAATCGCAGGCCTTAAAGATGCTCATGGCTTTTGCACGCTGCTCTGGTGTAAGGTTAGCCTTATCGAACATCCTGTTTCTTTCGGCTTCGCGTCTTTCAGCCTCTTCCTGAGCCTTCTTTGCAGCTTCCGCTGCATCCAGTTCTGCAGCATATCTTCCGAGGTCAACCTCCATGCATTCGTACTGTAAATTGTCGAAATGCTGCTTTGTGTGGTCAAGACCTTCGCTCAGATTCTGCTTGGTTGTGTACACTTCCAATTCTGCTTCGTATTTTACAACGGAATCGACTCTCCAGTCTAAGCCGAAGATGCCGCCGATGGCTGAAATAATGGAGTCCCAGGTTCTTACGATTGCATTGGGTTCTTCAGGAGCTGCGCCGGGGTCATTTGCCTGCGCGTTCAGAATACCGTCTCCGTAAGCCAGATTGTATCCGTCAAGAGGCTGGAAGAGAGTTGCCGGTTCACCGGACACGGTTCTGGGCTGAGCAAAGAAAGGCCGGCCTTCTTTATACAGCTGAACCATATTCTTTTCGTCGAGAACCATGTTTCTTCCGTCCAGAGTCTGAATCAGAATGTCGTCCTTAGCTATGCCGTAAAGGTTTCTGATGCTGGAGCTCCAGAGGTTAAAGGCATTCTTCGCAGTGCTTCCGATATTCTCTACCAGGGAGTTTTCTGCGGTGAGATTCCGCATAACCTTCTTCTTTTCCGGATCCTGTTCGTAGGCATTACTGAGTTCTTTAGAACGGCTGAATATTCTGTCCGAGAAATTCTCAAGAATAGTCTTAAGTGCTTTCGGGTCTACTTCTTTAAGTGCACTTACATCCACATACTTGCCGATGGGGTGGGCGATTACATTGGCATCTGCAAGAATCTTCTTAGAAAGTGCATTTGCTCTGCCGAACTGGGTACCGAGGATTTCCAGTTCTCTCGGTTCGAAGCTGCTTTTAAACTTCTTCAGCAGTTCAGCGCTTTCGGCGAACATCGCAGTCTTAATTCGAATTTCCTTATAGTTTTCGAGGAGATATTCAGGATCGGAAGCCCTGTTCAGCTTATCTACGAAACCATCCATCTGAGATGCAAAGCGTCTTATTTCGACGGGAGCTATGGATTTATATGCTTCGCGGAATGCAGATTTCTTATCGTTAAGAGCCTTAAGGGCCTCGTTATACTGCCTTAAAGCTTCATCAACTTCATCGGACGGGTGATTAGGATTGCTCAGGAGTCCCTTGTGATAGTTATACTGTGCGCGATCCCGCTTTTCGGCTAATTCAACGAGCTCTTTGTTTGCCTTTGCAATTTCTTCGGCCATTCCGGTTAAACGCTGCTTGCTTTCATCGCTGCCGTAGTTTGCAATGCAGTTTAAAAAGTACTCGTCTTCGTAGTCGAAATACATTCCTGCAGAGCAGATGGAAACCGCTTTTGAAATCGGATTTGAAACAGCTTCTGCTTCCGCTCTTATAGCTTCTTCGTTAAGCTTTTCGCTTACAGCTCTCTGCTTTTCAATGCGTGCAGCATCCGGCTTATAGCTCTTGGGGAGCTGGCCGATCAGCTCTTTTATGTCGTCTTCGTTCATGACGAAATCGTATTTATACTTTTTTACGATTGCTTCCAGTTCTTCGCTGGAAATGGCAGATCTGTCCGTATCAAGCGTAAATTCTCTGTATTCTTTGCTGTGCCTGATCGCACGTGCATAAACGTCGTGTAAAGCCATATATTCTCCTTCGTTCTGTGAACAAATAGTAATACCATTTTATGCTATGAACCCATTCTATCAGCCCAATAGGGGCAAATTGGGGGCAGAATCTGCCTGTACAGAAAAAACCTGCCGGATTAAGGCAGGTTTTCTGATAGTTATTGCAAAGTTTATTCTTCGTCGAGATTTTTGATAATTGTGAGGATATTCTTACCGTCTTTGTAAGAATAATCTACGGCGTCCATGCTCTTCTTTACCAGCAGAATACCGAGACCGCCATCCCTTTCAAGAAGTGCCTCCGGAGATGTATCGGCATCTTCCTGGGCAAGCGGATCGAAGGGCTTTCCGTGGTCTAAGAACTGGATTGTAACGCGGAGCGGATCTTCGTCTACTTCGCAGCAGATTTCTGCATCGCCGACTTCCGGTCTGTATGCGTAGGAAGCAATATTAACGAATATCTCTTCTACGACGATGTTGATTTGCATCATCGCACGCATGGGGCAGTCGTATGCTTCGAGCTCTGCTTCTACAAACTCCTGTACTCTATCTAATTCTTCCGCAACTGCGGGAACTATAATGCTCTTCATAACTATTCAAACTTTAAGAGTCCGGCAAAACCGGTCATTTCGAAAACTTCCATTACCATCTTGTTAACATTTTTAAGTGCCATTTCGCCGCCCTTCTTGCGCATAGCCATGTGGAGGCGCTTGAGTACTCTTAATCCTGCAGATGATACGTATTCGAGTTCGGCAAAGTTGAGTACAACCTTATCGAATCTTCCGGACACTTCATTAAAAATCTCTTCGGCCTCGGGGGATGTTGTCGTATCGAGTCTTCCTTCAATAAGGAGCTCCCCTTCGGTACCTCTGTTGACAAGCTTTATTGTCATAACGGTTCTCCTGGTCTGGTGTTACTTAGAATACTGTGGATCCGCCGTTAGACTTAAGTGTGCTGTTAACCCAGTTTTCCATAACGGGTACGAGCAGGTTGAGGAGAACGATAAGAACGAAGATAAGGATGAAGCCAATGATGGCATTCTTAAGGTGAGACTTAGCCTTTTCTCTGTCCTGGGGTTCTTCAGCCTTTGCAAACTTTACGCCGAGAAGGATGCAATATAAACTTCCAACTGCTACTACGATTGCAAGCAGAGGAGCCATGAAGCTGTTTAAGAGGCTTACGATGGGCTTAACAACGTTTGCGAATTCGTTTGCTGCGAATACGTTAGCTGTAGAAAGTGTCATTGCTGTCATGAATGCGCCGAATCTTGTGATGAAACGCTTTTCGTTTAAATTCTTCATAAAATTAACCTCCGGAATAATTTCCATTTAATAGTACGCCATCATTATAACCTATAAAAGGGTGCAAAATGGGTACACTTTTTAGAATCGTCTTTAATTTTCAAATATTTTTTTGATGACGATAATATTGTGTCCGTTTTCGTACTTGTAAGTAACTTCGTCCATGGCTTCTCTCATGAAGTCCAGGCCGAGGTTTGTATCTGCAGTTTCGCCTTCAATTGCTTCGTTTGAGAGCGGGTCAAAGGGGAATCCGCGCTGTGCAAGGATAATCTTTGCACCCTTGTTATCCCCTTCGGGAAGGATGTAAAGCTTTGCATTGCGTTCAATCTCCTTCTGGTCGTAGCTTGCGAAGTTGGAGAATACGCACTTTACGACTTCTGAAATCTTGCTTGCATCTTCTTCGGGGCACTTGATGTCCTTAAGGGAAGAATCTACAAAGCCCAGAATCTGCATGATGTCCAGGTCCTCGATAGCAAATTCCAGTTCCTTGAGCTTTTCGTTCTTAAACTTCTTAAGGAAGTCGAAAGTAAGGATGGTGATGTCGTCGAACTGGTCGGCTTCGCCCTGGAAGGCTGCCACGTCTTTTCTGAGGCTTTCCAGCAGAGTCTTTGCGTCTTCTCCGCTGTGTGCGTTCAGGAAGTTCTGGAGTCTTTCTTCGCCGTACAGTTCTTCGTTAATGTTTGTGGCTTCCGTTACACCGTCGGTGTAGAGCACCAGCTTGTCGCCTTCGCCCAGCTGCAGCTCGTTCTTAGCATAGCTTATACCGTCCATGCAGGCGAGCACCAGGAAGGGCTTGCTGCGCAGGTATTCGAAGCTGCCGTCTGCTTTCTTTAAAACGGGCGGGTTGTGGCCTGCATTGGTGTATGTGAGCATGCCGCTCTCTAGGTCTACAACACCCATCCATGCGCTTACGAACAGATCTGCTTCGTTTCCTTCGCAGAGCATGCTGTTAACCGTCGTAAATACCTGTTCGGGAGAAAGGCCCAGCTGCGCGTGGTTCTTTATAAGGGTCTTGGCAATTACCATGAACAGAGCTGCCGGAACACCTTTTCCGGAAACGTCTGCGATTACCATGGCAATGTGCTTGGAATCCAGCATAAAGAAGTCGTAGAAGTCGCCGCCGACTTCCTTTGCAGGCTGCATGCTTGCGTAGATGTCGAATTCCTTATGGCCCGGGAAAGCCGGGAAAATGGAAGGCAGCATATGCGCCTGGATATCCGTTGCGAGAGACAGTTCTGCGCCCAGTCTTTCCTTCTCCTTTAAGGATTCGACCATGTCGTTCTCGCAGTTTGCAACGTCTTCCAGCTCGTCCCTCGTGTTAACGTCCAGCGGCTCTTCGGGGAATTCACCGGTTCCAATCAAGACAAGTCTGTCCTTTATCTTCGTTATCGCACCGAGCATCGTGAACACAATGCCGCCGAGGCCCAGGAGCATTACGATGAGCATGGTAACGATGAGTATCGTGCCTTTTGTACGCTGGCTTCTTACGAGGCCGTCGAGGGATTCAACAGTTCTGCCGTTGCAGAGTATGCCGATGGCTTCGCCGGATTCGTCGTAAAGAAGTTCGTACCTTGTATAAATCTGCAGGCCGCCCACGTAGGAAATGTGGGAAAGGGTTCCGTCGGGGCTTTCTTCCAGAGCATCTGCCATGGCTTTATCCAGGTAAATGCCTTCCAGGCGTTCGCCGCTTAACCCTGTAACGCTTATGGAAGCTCTTAAATAGTGGCCCTGCTGGTACTTATTCTGCTCGTCGTAGCCCAGCTCTGCATCGTTATAGGTGCGGATAAAGCAGGAATAGAAGGATCCGGAAACACCCTCCAGGGTCTGCAGCGGTGCGTCGTTGGCATTCTGGACAGTGCCGTCGCCGATAGGAGTATCGCCGATCATAAGCATGCCGTCCTGCACGTGCCACTTAGCTCCGTCGTTTTCGCCAAGCTCGTTTCTCAGAAGCTTAAGATCCGATTCGAGCTGCTCGTTTACAAGCCTCTTTTCCACAAAGGACATGGAGTCCGTAAGGAGCCAGAGGTTGAAAACAAGCAGTATAACCCCGCAGAACAATACTGCGGAGTTAACTTTAACTCTTATGCTTCGGAAAGCTTTTTTTACATGTTTTGTTGCATTTAAATCTTTAATCATAATTTGATTATACCCGTTTAAGGATTTAAATAACAGAGAATTATTATTTCAGAAAACCCGTTTCTTCCAATGTTTGCTTCTCTTCGGTCTTGAGTTCAGGCTTGGCAGCTTCGGGCTGCTTTTCGGGAGCCTTAGCGCCGAGCTGGTCCTTGATAACCGGGTCGCTGTTAATGTAATTGCTCAGAACTTCAGAAGCGTTGTCCAGGTGCTTAAGCGTGTTCTGCTCTGCAGATGTAAGGATTTTTCCTGTAAGCTTTTCGCGGGCTGTTTCAATGTCACCCTTTACGATGTTTAAGCTTTCTGCGAAGGAATTTTCTGCAGCTGCGATGTTCAGGTCGCCCTGTCCGAGGCGGATGAGGCTTGCTGCAGCGGCAAGGCGGTGAACCGCACGTTCGGAAGGTTCCTTGCCCTTGGCCTGGTTTTCCTTAATGGATTTATACTTAGCGTCTGAATATGTATCTGCAAGCTTTGAAAGGTCTGTAATTTCCTTTGCCAGATCTTTTGTATTCTTTTCTGTGTACTTTGTGCCTTCTTTAAGATCTTTGTTGAGCCTATTCAATGCATCGCGCATGTCCTTGAAGGGTTTTGTGTTCATGAAGCCGAAGAACATTGCAGTGGCTTCAACGTCGCTTGCCAGGTATTCGATAATGCCAGCAACCTGGGCTCTGCCTTCCGGAGTGGAAAGCTCCTCGAGCAGTTCCGGGCTGATCTTGCCATCGGTGCCTAAAACGTCTTCGAAGTCCAGGTTTTCGAATTCGTAGGCAAGGCCATCCTTCTTTGAATCGAATGCATATTCGTCGACTGCGGGGTTCTTGAGCTCGGGTTCAGCTTCATTAGCTTCTTTCTGAGCTTCTTCCGGAGCAGATTCTTCTGCCTTGGGTTCAACCTTTACTTCTGCTTCAATGTCACTTCCGATAATCTCCAGGTCGTCGTCGAAGAAGCCCTTGCCTTCGGCCTGCTTTTCGGTTTCCTTCGATGCCCAGCTCTGAACCATCGGGTAGTATTCTTTATAGAAAAGACCCGATTCCATGGCTGTACTGTCGAAAACCTTGAGGAAATCGATGAGTTCCAGGTTAAATGTGCCCATGTTGCTCACGCCGCCCTTAAGTGTACCCATAATTGCGGACTGGTCGTTTATAAGCTTGCCGTTTTCGTCGTATCTGCTGCGGAAAAGAGCGCGGGGGTCCCTTACCTGCACGTACTTCTTGCCGTCCTTTTCGAACACACCCATGATGGAATAGATGTGGCGGACGCGTACGCCGTGAGCCCTCGCAAACTTATCGTTTGCCCTTACCTGGCCGGAATTGCTGGCTGTAATGGTTTCCTTTTCCTGGTTTACATGCTTTTCCAGAAAACTATAGAGCTCGTTTTCGCTGGGCAGATATTCGCGGTTTGTATTCGCATTGGGAGCGTAGTAATCCTTAAGCGCGTAGTTGGAGAAACCTGCGCCGCCGTCGTTCTGGACATAAGTCTTAACCGGGTCGATGCTGTTTAAGAATTCGTCGGTGTAGCTCCAGTTGATGGATTCAAAGCTGTGCTTATACGGAACGCCTCTTCTCTCCTGAACCACGCTGTAAAGGTACTTTTCGTAGGCTTTTTCTGCCATCTGAACCCACAGTGCGGAAGATGCGTAGACATTTGCAGAGCCTGCCAGCTTGTTAACGGTCTTGTTTGCGG
>JAKSSQ010000079.1 GCA_024403005.1 Clostridia bacterium
TGGAATCGCCGAAAGACATGATGTTTTCAGATGCGTATCCGAGGATGCCTGCCAATTCGTCCAGGGCTCTTGCCTTGGAGGTGGTTGCGCCGCCGATTTCGATGTTATGGGGCAGAGAGCTTACCGCTGTGACCCCCTCAACCTGCTGCACTTCCTTAAGGAACCTTAATCTCTTTTCCTGGTCGCCGAAGAGGATATTAATGTTTTCCAGCCTGTCGATGTTGTCTTCTACAAGCTTCATAATGTCTTCTACCGGTTCTCTTGTAGACAATGTATAATTTCTGCTCTTTTCGCTTACTACGCCGAAGTCTTCCACATGGGCAAGCTTGTCTTTCGGTGCAACAACTTTGTTGTCGAAGAAGATTTCCAGCATAACATCTTCATCCTGCATCCAGGGCAGAACGGATCTTACGTTTTCTTCTGTAAGCAGGTTTTCGTAGATGGCTTCACCCTTTTCCAGGTCCGTAATTCTCGCGCCGTTGCTTGTTACTGCATAGCGGATTCCGGGAGAGGAAATAACGTCCTTTGCGAGAGCTGCAAATACGCGGCCCGTTGCGATCACGACGTGGTAGCCCTTTTCCATTGCGCGCATTAAAGCAGCGCGGTTGCCGTCGGACAGCTTTCCGCGGTCGTCCAGGAGGGTTCCGTCCAGGTCGAATGCCAGAATCTTAATCTTTTCCAGTCTGGACTGGGCAAGGGGCATCTTTACGTAGGTCTTCATTATTCAGTCTCCTTTTCCGGTTCGTTTTTGGTTCCGATTGTAATAAGGACTGCGCCGGCGAGCACGATAATGCCGCCGATTAAGGATTTAGCAGTAAAGGCTTCGTTAAGCAGAAGTATGCTGCATACAAGGCTTGTGATGGGTTCAAGAATGCCCAGAACGCCTGTAACTGTAGGCCCGATAAGCTTTACAGCTTCCGGTGTTAGGGCGTTTGCGATGCAAGCTACGAACACGCCTGTAATAAAGAGCCAGATCCATCCCTTGGGGTGGCAAGTCGTAAAGTCCTGGCGGGCCATGAGGCCGAAAATACCCAGGAACATGCAGCCGAACAGGTTGTTGTAGAAGGCGATTTTAAAGCCGCTCAGATCGCTTACGCTGCTCTTTCCCATAAGGACGAGGTAGCTGCCGTAAACGAGAGCGCTTAAAAGCGCGATTATAATGCCTGTCATGTTAAAATCTTCGCCGCCGGAGAACATCATAATCCAGATGCCGCCGAGAGCAAGGACCAGAGAAGCAATCTGGATTTTGCTGAGCTTTTCCTTGAATAATGCGAAGCAGAGCACTGCGGAAACCATCGGGTAGGTAAAGTGCAGGCACATGGTGAGGCCAACGGATATGTATTCGTAAGCCACATAGAGCAGCATGGCTGTGAGGCCCCCGCACAGAAGGCCGACAAGCATCATGAGGACGAGCTGCTTCTTTGTTAATTTAAGGCTTTCGCCTTTTACCTTGAGCATTACCAGGAGTACGGGAAGTACGAACAGGTCTCTGTAGAAAGCTGTGGTAATGCCGCCGGTTCCGGAATAGGTCTGTCCGAGCTTTGCCGTAATGGCGGAAAGGCCGAACATGATTGCGGCCAGGCAGGCCAGGAATATTCCGTATGTTTTAGAACTTTTATTCATTTTAGTATTTGGTTGGTATAGGGTTTAATATTTTAATCTTCGATAGGTAATGTAAGCTGGTCTGGGTCCTGAGAAGAAAGCATGTCGAATTCTTCGGGAAGGTCGTCGTCCAGAGTTAAGCTGCCCACGTCTTCCAGTTCCGGCAGATCTGCGAGAGATTCAAAGCCGAATAAGGAAAGGAAGTTTCTTGTGGTTCCGTAGAGAATCGGGCGTCCGATTGCAGTGGAGCGGCCCTTTTCTTCGATAAGGTCTTTTCTAACGAGAGTTTCGATAACTCTGTCGCTTCTTATGCCGCGGACGCTGTCAATCTGGGCCTTTGTTACGGGCTGCTTGTATGCGATAACTGCCAGAACTTCCAGTGCAGCCTGGGAAAGTCTCTTTTCCTTTACAGGCGTGCAGAGGCGCTGGATGTAGTCGTCGTTTTCCGGGTTTGTGCAGAGCTGGAAGGTCTTGTCCGCTTCCTTAATGCGCAGGCCGCTGCCTCTTTCTTCGTAGTCTGCAGCCAGTTCGCGGAAGATCTTAACCATGTCCTGGGCAGGAATGTTAAAGAGCTCGGCAGCAGTTTTGGCATCCAGTGGGTCACCCCAGACGAAAAGAAGGGATTCCAGAGCCGATTTTATATTTGCATTTGTCATTCCTTTTCCTCCACAAGCTTAACTGTAATGTCGCCGTAGCGCTTTTTCTGCTCCGCAGTAACCGCCTTTTCCTTAAGGAGCTCCAGAAGGGACATAAAGGTGATTACCTGGTTATATGGGCTGGTGTCCTCTTTAATCATTTCGGAGAACATTACTTTCTTTTTGTCTTTGAACAGGTCTCTTATCTGGCTTATCCTGTTTTCCACGGACATACGCTGTCTTTCGACCCTTTCGTACACGCGGCGCACTTCGTCGATGCGCTGCTTGCGGAACAGGAAGCCGTAGAAAGCCTTAACAAAGGCTGCCATGTCGGACTTAAGCAGTTCTTCCGATTCGCCGGCGTAGGCCTGCAGGTCTTCCTGGGGCTTTGTGTGCACGTGGCTTTCCAGATCTGCCTGCTCTGCCAGAAACGCCGCAATCTTCTTGTACTGCTTGTACTCCAGGATGCGGGAAACCAGGTCTGCTCTCGGGTCTTCCTCTTCGCCGGCCTCTTCTTCCTTTTCCGTTCTGGGAAGGAGCATGCGGCTCTTAAGCTCGATTAACTCCGCAGCAAGAACCATGAATTCCTGCGCAACCGAAACGTCGCGGGACTTCATTTCTGCGATGTATTCCAGGTATTGAGTTGTAATTTCGGACACTTTTATATCGTAGACGCTCATTCGGGAGTGCTCGATAAGGTATACGAGCAGGTCGAACGGGCCTTCGAAAACGTCCAGTTTTACTTTGTACGACAAGGCTTTGTCTCCATGGAATATTAGTTGTTTACTGTAGTTTCTCTCGGAATCTCCTCGTAGAACTCGGTGCTGTAGCCCATGCTCTTCAGCCACTGGGTAATGTTGTCCTTGTGGAGAAGAATTCTTTCCGCATAGTCGGTGCGGTAAAGGCCTGTAGCGATGGTGCCGGAGCCCTGGTTGTAAGCGGACATAGTAATTATAAGGTCGCCGCCGTAGGTTCTGGCCAGGTTCGATATGTACATGGCGCCGAATTCAACGTTTTTATGCGGGTCGAGCAGGTCGTCTACGGTGTAGCCCTGCCTTGCGCCCGTTCCGGGCATAATCTGCATGAGGCCAATGGCTCCGCCGCCTATAACATCTTCGCGGAAGCCTCCTTCGCCGCGGCAGACCGCAACGAGGAACAGCTCTTCCAGATTATATACTCTGCCTTCGTGGCGGAAAATATATTCGTAGTAAAGAGCCCTCTCCTTTGTGAGCTTCGGGTTTCTCTGCTTCATGTAGGCAGAAAGGCCGTCCACAAAGGATCTGTTGTTTTCGTTGAGTTCGTACCACTGCTCTGCGGTGGTTTCATCCGTGCTTATGTAAAGACCGGAGATTTCGTCGTAGTAATAGGTCCAGCCGAAGGCCTCCATAAGCCAGTCGAGCGGAATGTAGTAATTGTCGTTCGCATAGCCGAAGCAGGTGCCTCTTTCGTGGATTATGTGGAGTTCTTCCCTCGGTTCAAAGCCTAGTTTGGCCAGAATCGGGAATTTTTCCAGGTATTTTTCTATTCTCTCCGCATCCTGTTCTTCGATGGCCATCTGGTTTTGCGTGAGCCCATCAAAGATCTCCAGGTCGTTTGTTTCCAATACTTTGTTGTCTCTTAAGGTGCTTACGGGTCTGTCCTCGAAGTGGCAGCCGATGCCGCCGACGGACACTGCCTCGTAGCTTGCCTGCCCTTCTTTAAGGAGCACGATGTTCTTTTCTCTGTCTACATTAATTTCGAAGCCGAGGCACTCGCGCATGCGCTCGTCGGTGCAGACGTAGAAGCGGTTGTTGTATTCGGTAAAGGGGCAGAAGAGCTCCCAGTTATTAATGTGCTTTCCGTTTATGTATATGTCTTTGCGTAAAAATCGTAAGTGTATGTAGTCAGGAGCACAATACTCGTTATCCGGCTTCGCTGGTACTTTAAAGGTCTGCCTGTCTTCGAACATGTCGATGAAACAGGCCAGCATTGCGGTAATCGCAAGGCTTACAACCAGCACCCAGAACTGCCAGTCATTTTTTCTGTACAATAAAAAATCCTCCTGCTGTGGGTTGCACAGCACCGATTATTATCTCATATTATTGGAAAATATGCAAATTTCAAGGTTTCGGGGCTGCGCTGGGGGGCACCGGGGCAGCAGCGCGGCGGCGCCCTGCCCCGAAAACAAAATAAGAGGAGCACTATGGCTCCCCTTATGAATATTTAACTATAAGTAATTAAGCGGGTTCTGCGGTGAATCGTTGTAACGGATTTCGAAGTGGCAGTGCGGACCAGTGGAGTAGCCGGTGCTGCCTACGAGGGCGATGTTCTGGCCCTGGACAACGTTCTGTCCGGCAGATACCAGGAGCTGGCTGCAGTGTGCATAGTAAGTAGTATACAGACCGCCATGGTCGATAATAACGATGTAACCGTAGGAGTTCTTCCAGCCTGCGAAGGTAACTGTACCGCCGTCGGCAGCGTAGATCTTCTGGCCGTTGGGTGCTGCAAGGTCGATACCTGTGTGCATTCTGCCCCAGCGCATGCCGTAGTAGGAAGAAATCGTGTAGGAGCGCAGCGGATACATGAACTGGCCGGTACCCTTAACAACGGGGATGGGCTTTGTACCCTTGTACTGTACTTCGGAAACGGGGTCGGCAACGCGGGTTGTGGAAATAATAACTCTTGAAACTTCTTCGCCGTTAACTCTTTCGATAGTTGCAACTACTACGTCGCGGCCTTCGATACCGGGAGTCTTAACCATGGTTTCGTCGGCGTAAAGGCTTGCAGTGGATTCATACACAACGTCGAATGGAACTGCTTCCGAATAGGTTGCGGTTTCTACGCTGTGGATGGAAACCTTTCCGGGAATTTCTTTCGTTTCGTTTCCTTCCAGGAATTCCTTTGCGGTTCCTCTGTTCCAGAGCCTGCCCAGGGCGCAGGTTACAGGCGTAATTGTAACGTCCTGTTCGTAGCGGATTTCCGTGTATTCAACGCCGACAGCTGCGCCGGCAAAGTCGTTCTGAATATCTGTGAGGATGCCCTTAGCAACCGCTTCGCTTTCCAGAATTACGGTTTCCACGCCGTCTACGTTTATGGCGAAGGCTTCTACCTGCAGATCCTGCATGTAGGTAAGGGTGTCCAGAATGTCTTCGTCGCTTTCTACATCCTGGCCGAAACCGATAATCTTCTTAAAGGCCATGTCTTTTTCCACGTCCATGGATACATTGGCGCCGGTAGCTTTAGAGAGCTTGTCGCCCAGAGCGTCGATGGTGCGGAGCACGTCGTCTTTGCTCTTTACAACGCCCAGGTATTTGCCGTGGTAACTGTATTCGTAGGCCGTCATGGACGTAATGAGCACAATGGACACAACTGCAACACCTACGCAGCCTGCGAAGGCAGACAGTATGTGCTTTCTGTGCATTTCAACCCAGTAGCGTACATCCCAGAGCAGATCCCATACGTAGTAGAGGAAGCTGCCCAGATACCAGGCGATTGCGATTACAAAGTCCGCCAAGATGAGGATTAAATCCCACAGGTCGTCCATGGCTTCTGTAAAGAAGTTCCACGCGGTAGCTCCCATTTCTTCAACGGCATTTATTGCAGGGCCCCAGCAATCCTGGAAAGCTGCTGCATAGACTGCATCTCTTCTTTCCTGGGTGTACCAGAATTTGCCCTTAATTTCTTTTCTTGTTTCTGCAAGTGTCTTAAAAAGACGCCAGGTTCTGTGGATCCATCCTTCGCTTACGACTTTGCGCTCTGCGGATTTGTTCAGCGCGGCCTTGGCTGCATAAACGCGGACGTGTTCGTCCGATTCCTTGCCGGCCTTGAGCTTTTCGTCCAGATCCTTTTCGTGGAGGAGCTTCTGCTGCACGGAGCGCAGTCTTCCGCCTTTTTCGCGGTAATGGGCTTCCTTAGCTGCTTTAAGCTCTTCTGCCTTGCGCTTGAGCTCTTCTTCGAAGCTGTCCGTATCGGCAGTTTCGGAGAGCCTGTCCAGCTTTTCCTCCAGGAGGATGTCCAGCTCCTTCTTTATGGACTCGGTGTCCATGGCGTCTGTATATTCAAGATGTTTGCTTCCCTTTTCTAAGGAATTATCAACCATCGTTTACCTTTCTTTCATTACCAGCTGCAGCTTTTCGTTATAGCAGGAACAGCGGCTGCCGTCTTCCAGGAAGCCTGTGTCTCTGCACTTGCTGCAGGTATATATAGTATCCATGGCGCTGCTGCTGTAGCCATGACTTGTAAGCAGTTCTGTTTTTTCTCTGCTGAGTGCCTCTGCCTTCGCACGCTCTCTCTTTATGACGCTTTCTGCGCCCGGTCCGAGGAGCATTGCCTTGGAAAGGCTTACGCTGCACTGGCGGAGTTCTTCCATAATACTCTTAATTCTTGGAATTCCTGTGAAGATTTCCTCGCGAATTTTTTCAGTTTTGGCTGCGTTGGATTGTCTATCCATTTCGTAGAGCTTTTCGACTCTGGTAACGGCAGCCTCTCTGGACACTTCGGTTTCTCCGTTTGCTTCCTTATGCCAGGAAGTTAAAACCTTGTCCACGTAATTTATATTGGGGTTTGTAATGCCGGAAGTGCATTTGCAGGCTTCGAAAACCTTGTCCAGACCGAAGCCGTATTCGTCGAACCAGCGGTTCATTATGCGCTTCTCCTCTTCGGAAGGATTGCGCTGGAAGCCCAGTTCGCGGAAAACCTTTCTGTACATTGAATAATGCATATCCACGTTTTCCAGGAATGCTTCCACGTCGGAAACCGAGGACAGACCTTTGGATTTCCAGTCCTTTAAAATAGCTGCGACGTATCTGCTCTTTGTGCTTCTGCCCTTGGAAGCGCTGAACTTATATCCGAACAGGATAAAGCCCGGATCCATATCGTAGTCCATAATCCAGGAAGATATGGTTTCCGGTTCCCTGCTTTCCAGCATTCTGCCGGAAGCTGCTTCCACGTCGCGCAGAAGCTTTGCAAAGCTTTCATCGTCTAATCGCGATGAAGCCTTGGAAGTCTTGGCAGGATTGCGTCTTCCGAAGGCGCTTTCCTTTAAGCTTATGAACTCAATTCCGCAGAAATTTCTCTTTTCCTTGTCGCTGTAAACTCTGGAGATTACGCCCAGGTCTTCCCAGTATCTCCAGCACTCTGCGATTACATCCATGCCCACGCCCAGAGCTCTTGCGATTTCCTCGCTGTCTGCAGGCATGTTCATCTGGGCATACATAAGAGCCAGCAGATACGCTTTAACGTAATCTCCCGGCGCAGAGGCCATATATTCCGAGATAAACAGGTTTTCAACCGGTGTATCGTACAGATAGTAATTTGAAATGTTCTGCTTGCTGAATTCCATAATCTATTTAAGGCACCTGAGGATCTACGATCCTGTCTGCAAATTTTGTGAATCTTGGTATCCACGTAAGGCGCACCGTTCCGGTTTCGCCTGTACGCTGTTTAGCGATAATAACTTCGCAGATATTATCTTTGTCTTCGTCGTGAGACCTGTAGTAGTCTTCTCTGTGCAGGAACATTACAACGTCTGCGTCCTGCTCAATGGCACCGGAGTCACGAAGGTCGGAAAGCATGGGCTTGTGGTCGCCCTGGCGCTTTTCCGATGCACGGGACAGCTGAGAAAGCGCAATTACGGGGCATTCCATCTCTCTTGCCAGCTGCTTTAAGTATCTGGAAATTGTGGAAACTTCCTGCTGTCTGCTTTCGCTGCGTTCGTCGGAAGACATAATCTGCAGATAGTCGATGCAGATAAGGTCGATTTTCTTTTCTGCACTTATTCTTCTGCACTTGTTTCTTATTTCCATGACGCCAATGCCCGGAGTGTCGTCGATAAGGATATCCGCCTTGGACATCTTGTCGACTGCATCCATTACATCGCGCCAGTCTTCGTCGTTGAGTTCACCGACCTTAAGCTTCTTGGAGTCTACGCGGGCTTCCATGGACAGAAGTCTGTGGCCCAGCTGCTCCTTGGACATTTCCAGAGAGAAGATTACAACTCTCTTGCCCTGTCCCTTTAAAGCTACGTTCT
>JAKSSQ010000008.1 GCA_024403005.1 Clostridia bacterium
CTATAGGGTCCAGCTGGCTGGTTGGTTCATCCAGAATTAAAACGGAGGGCTGCATGGTCATAACAGATGCCAGGTTCAGCAGCTGCTTCTGTCCGCCGGAAAGCTCCGTAACGTCTTTATAAAACCAGTTCTGAATTCCGAAGAAAGAAGCCATTTCCGCAACTTTTCTGCGGATGTCCGGAGTGCTATAGCCCAGACTTTCAAGACCGAAAGCCAGTTCGTGCCAGACTTTATCCGTAACAATCTGGTTGTCCGGCGACTGCTGAACAAATCCTATGCGGCTGCTCTGGGTCCGTCTGTCCACTTCACTCAGCAGCCGTCCTTCAAACAAAACCTGCCCCTCTGTCTTTCCGTGGGGAGCGAGGTCGCTCTTAAACTGCCTTAACAAAGTGCTTTTTCCGCAGCCGGACGGGCCGCATAGCAGCAGAAATTCGCCGGCAGCAATGTCCAGATTCAGATCCTTAATTGCAGAATCTTCCCTTTCCGGGTAGCAGAAAGTAAGGTTTTTAATCTCGAATATTAAATTATTCAATTTTTAAACCTCCTTTCTTTAACGCTTCCATCTGCACAGCCGCTGCGTCAAGGTGGCCTTCCGGCGATTTGTACGCCAGCTCGTGAGTAACGTAAGCCGGCTTAATTTTCGCGAGAAGCCTTGCAGCTTCGGGGTTTGTCCAGGGTGCATGGCGGTCAACCATGCGGATGAATTCGTAATTCACCGCGAAGCGATCCAGATAGTCCTCCGGATAGTTTTCCGGCAGCCTGCCCGCGTATTTTTTAGTAAATTCGCCGCTCAAACTCTGAGAAAAATGCAGCCCTCTAACATAATCTGCGTAATCTCCGTGCGCCTTGAGCATGGCCTCTATATATTCGATGCCGTCCAGCTGAGTCTTAAGCTCCCAATTGCAGTTCATCAGGTGCCCGGTATCCAGCATAATGCCCTTCTTCGGGTACCGGATGCCGTCCAGAAGCATGGCAGTAATCTTCGGATCCGTAAACTTAAACCCGGCGCACCACTGGTTCTCCACCAGAAATTCCAGGCCGTCCGCCAGATCTTTCGTAAGTTCGTTGACCACATCAACCGCAGCCTCCGTAACCTCCTCGTCCGTGTGCAGCCATTTATACGTATAGCTTTCCTCCAGGGAAACGTCGGACACGTGGAACACCGTATACGGCACGCCCAGGCTCACGGCCCTAGCCAGGTCGTCCTTATAGTACTGCATCAGCACTTCCGGGCCGCCCCCGAAGAACTCCAGCGCGCGCTCTTTGGAGCCGAACTTTTCGGCAACCTTGATCCAGTCTTCCCGCACGAAATCCAGCCAGTCCGTAAAGAACGTAAGGTGGTAGCCGGACACTATTCCTCTGTAAAATTCGCCTGCGATTGGTTCACCGCTCCAGATGCCCTCAATGCCGTTAAAACCGAGGGTTTTAAGCCTCTGCGTGAACCCATCAAGCCCGCCGTAAGCTTCCAGAGCCGCTTTGGAGAGAGGAAAATTCAAACTGTGTATCATTTGCTTCCGAGACCTCCCGCATAGCGCTTCCAGCGGCGATCCTCCGCCAGATTTATAACAACAGGAGTAAGGCAGAGAAGCAGATACACAAGCTGCACGCTTACTGCCAGAGGCGTAAGACCGGTCCACTTAACCGTCGGATAGTAGCGCCAGTAAATGCCTTTGGAAAGCCAGCCGTAAAATATGTAAGCTCCGCCGGCCAGCAGCCATACCAGAGCGTATATGTCGCGTTTTTGGAAAGTATAGATGGAAAAAGCAGTTCTGCCGTTTAAACCGTAGCCGCGGCTTTTCATGCTGTCTGCGGTTTCAATTGCGTTTTCCAGGCTCCAGGTGACCATAATGGACAGAACAGTAATCGCATTCTTTATTTTAGATATAAAGCCTTCGGAGCCGTCCCTGCCTATGCATTTCTGAGCCTGCGAAACCACCTTAATCTGAGCTCTGAATCTGGGGATAAAGCGCAGAGTCATGGATAAAACGAGGCTCAGCGACGGAATAATCCGTCCGAAAAGATAAATAAACTTATCGGAAGTAATTACCGCATTGTAGCAGGAAAACCACACAACAACGGAGGCCAGCATGGCCGAAGCTGCAAAACCGTAAATTATGCTTTCCAGAGTTAAAGGATTTCCGGAAGGCAGATAAGTAAGAATCGTAAGGCCCTCGTGGCTGAAAGCCGGATTAATAAAAGCAGCAGCAGCCATCATGGGAAGAATTCCGAGTAGCAAAAAACGCACCGCCTTTCTGCCGTTAAGATAAACGGCATAGCAAAGGGATGCTCCGAGAGAAACAGCCAGGCTGATCGGGTTCATGATAAACATGGAAAACACCAGAACCAGGCCGAAATATATGAAGTTTACTATGGGGTGATAGGCCGAGAAGCCGTCTCTGTTTGCCATAACCGGGCCTTTCCGTTAATTTGCAGAATAACCTCCGCCTACGTCGTTTCCGAGGTCGCAGGTGTAGACCCAGCAGATTACGTCGCCGTCTTTAAGCTGATATCTGCTGCATCCGTAATTGGGGAACCAGTCGTTAACCTTGTACATCCAGCCGGAAAGCTCGCCGCAGTCGAATTCGTACAGGTTGTAAATGCCTTCGATATATGCGCTGTTGTACATGGGTGTATCGGAAAATTCCATGTGGATTTTCTTTTCTCTGCAAGTGCGCTGCAGCACGTCGAAAACGCTCTCGCCGTCCTTAAATTCGACCTTAACAGGCCTTAAAATCCAGCCGTCTGCCGGCACGATATCCACCTTTTCCGGGTCCAGCCAGTCCATGTTGTCCAGGATGGTTGCGCAGGAAATGGATATTGTGCAGCTTAAAGACTTATTCGTTACGACTGCCTCCTGTGGTTCAACGGGCGCAGGGTTTGCATCTGCACCGGAAGGCTGCTGAGGAGTTTCCGAAACTTCCTGTTTAGTACCCGAATCCGGCTCATCTGCAGGGTTTTCGGGTATTTCCGACTGAACACCCGCATCCGGCAGTTTATCCGCTGTATCGTCCGATTTCTGGCCTTCCAGCACGTCCGATGTCTGGACCTCCTGGCCAGCTGCAGGGCCTTTAACTCCCGGTGCATTGCCGCCGAAGAAAAACGCCCCTGCGAGCACTGCCAGCACCAGAACGGCTGCTGCGATTTTTATTCCTGATCCTTTTCTTTCCATCCATAACCTCCTGCGGCTCTGCCGCAGATTTATCTATTCGCCTTTACAAGCTGAACCAGTTTCCTGATCCTCTCGTTAAGCGTTTCTTTCCAGTTTATGTGTTCCTGTTTTTCGGTCTTCGGTGTGACCAAATCCACGGCATCCTGCATCTTATACAGACCGGATTTGCCGCTTAAATACCTCTGCAGAGCAACGCTCGAATACATGCCCTGCTCCGTAGCCATAAAGTTGCCCTGTCCGCCCTCTTTTACGTGCATATAGCTGCCGTCTTCCAGCCGGAAACTTAACAGATTATCTGCCATGGTCTTTCCGTTTTTAAGGAATTCCGGTCCGTCGAATGGCTCGCTCAGAGCAGTTAAAGCCACGATAATCTGTGCGCAGCTTTCAGAGTTATGCGTGCCCCAGGAAGCAAAACCTCCGTCTTCTTCCTGCAGATCTGCAATGCACACCAGAGCCTTTTCGATTGCAGCCTTTACTGCCGGCTGGTCTTTGTAGCTCGAAAGCGCCTGCAGAGCCATGCCTGTCATGTCGGAATCTGCTTTGCCTTCTCCGCCTTTATCCGTAAGGTTCCAGCCGCCGTCGTCCAGCTGCCTGCTCAGAATTTCATCAACATACATCTGGCGAGTCGCATGGACTTCCGCCTCTTCGTTGTAAGGCATAGGGTAATCGCCGCTGTCCAGGGCAATAAGCGCCCAGATTGTGCTGTTGAACCCCTGCCAGATCGTCTTTTTATAGTCGCCGAGAGGATATGTAAGATCGTATCCGCCTACGTTTCTGGCGTCTTTTCCTATAGCTGTAACTGCCAGTATCGTCCTAGAATAATCCGTATATTTTTTCTTATGCAAAACCCCTTCGCATTGTTTTACGTAGTCTTCCAGAGCGGAATAGTAGCCGGCAAAATAGTTTTCCGGAACTTCGCATCCGCTTCTTGCAAGACCTATAATTACCCATTCACTGCCGTATTCAGGTGCAGGTACAGTGCGGCAGAGATAGGCGGCCGTCCCCTTTACAGCCTTGTCCGGATCCATGTCTGCGGCAAATGCAGAAACGGCGGAGCCGAAAATCAGCACCGCTGCAATTACCAGACTTAATATTTTTTTGTTGATTGGCTTCACTGCAGCACCTCTTATTAATCTAATCTAAACACGCCCGAAGCCGCGGGGAGAAAACTCCCCACGGCCGGACTAAAAACTTAACTATTTTACAAGGTAGTTGAAGAGGAATGTTACCATCTGCGCTCTTGTGCAGACTGCGTCGGGACTGAATGTGCCCTTGCCTGTTCCGCTTGTAATACCGTTCTTAGCTGCCCAGAGGACTGCGTCGTAGTAATATGCGCCTTCCTTTACGTCGCTGAACGGGTTATCCTTGATTTCCATTGTGTCGACCTTGTTGAACTTGTACAGGAAGACTGCCATCTGTGCTCTTGTGCAGGGTGCGTTTGAACCGAATGCAGTCTTGCTCACGCCGCTGGTAAGGCCGTTTTCGACCATCCAGAGTACCGGCTTGTAGAAGTAGTCGCCGGGCTTAACGTCTGTAAAGCTGCAGCTTGCAGATGCCGGTTCGGGCTTGCCTGCTGCTACCCACAGGAATGTTGCCATCTGCGCTCTTGTGCAGGAAGCATCGGGGCTGAACGTTGTCTTGCTTGTGCCGCTTGTAATGCCCTTGTCCAGAGCCCATGCTACTGCGCTGCGGTAGTAAGCATTTTCTGCAACGTCTGTGAAGGGCAGTTCTGCGCTGATAGTTGTTACCACGAAGTCGGACAGGCCGGATGCGCTTACGCTTACGACTCTGCTGTCTGCAGCACCGCTGCACTTGCCTGTTAATACCTTCTGGCTTCCGTTGTCGGAAATTTCGAGTACCAGGTACTTTTCGCCGGATTTATAGCTGTTTGTTACCGGAATGTCGATTGTAATGGACTTTCCGCCGAAGCTTGTAATCTTTTCTTCGCCGGCCGTAATAGTTACGTTTACTGCAACTGCGTTTTCGCCAGCGTCCTTAACTGCGATCTTTTCCACGGGCTTAGCTTCGATGGAAATCGTAATGTCGCGCTTTCCAGCCTGGCCTGCGATTGACGCCAATGCATCTGCAGGAATGCTTACGTCGCCGGAAACTGTGTCTACTGTAAGGATTGCCTTTGCATCGCCTGCAACCTTTGCTGCAGCTGCTGCGGGCATGGTTACATCGATCTGAGCAGCCTTACCTGTTTCCTTGGGCGCAATGATAATTTCGTCTGCCTTAGCCTTATTTGCTTCGGTAATTGCATCTGCAATCTGCTTTTCCGTTACGTTTGCAGAAGCAGTATTACCGTTAATCTTTGCGTTGGGTTCAACGATTACGTCGCTCTTGGCTGTGCCTGCGTTGCCGCCGGATGTCCACTTTTCGCTGCCGGATTCCTTTGTGTAGTCGTCTGTGTAATGGAATACGATAACGTCTCCATTGTTCAGAGTCTGCTGGATAACGCCCTTATCGGAGTGCTTACCGTTGAGAGTATACATCCAGCCGGAGAGAGATCCGTTTGTGAACTGTTCGAGCTTAACGCCGCTGGGGTTTGTGATGGAGGAAATATAATTTCCGGATGTTCCGTTAACACCATCAGCGTTTACCCATGTATAGCCATTGGACAGGAGAACTTCTGCAAAGACATCCATAACTACGCTGTTCTTGGGTACTGTTACGGAAGTCTTGCTGATCCAGGTCTTGAGGTTCTTATCAGCTAAAGTATGTACTGCTTCGCCTTCTTCGTGAATATCGTCACCTAAAAGTGTGAAGCTTACTGTAATTGTTCCGCTGACAGGTTCGGAAGCTTCTTTTGTAATTATAAGCTTAACTGTCTGAGTTGCGCCATCGCCAAGAGTTGCTGTGATGGTAAATACATTTTCACCTTCTGCTACATCGTATCTGCCGTTTGCATTAGGTTCAGCGTCGGTGATAGTGTATTCACCTTCGGTTTCTACGTCGATGACAACGTCTGCAGTTCTGCTGCTTACTGTGTAAGTATATGTTTCTCCATCCTTAGTTTCTGCTGTGGAAGAAGCAACCTTAACAGCCTTAATGATGTCTGCAGAACCGTCTGCTGTACCGGACAACTTAACGATATAAATCTGAGGTTCTTTGTCGCCGTTCTGTACGAGAACTCTTACGAGAGTATCTGCGTCGCTTGTAACCTTGATACTGTCTGCAGAACCGTCTGCAGCAATTCTGTTGTTATTTACGTAGATATTGTCGCTTGCTGCGGCGCCTTCTACACCTACGGATACGTATTTTGCATCGCCTACGGATGCTTCGTATACCATAGTTCCTTCGACGATATTGACTTTGCTTGTCTTTTCACCGTCGGAGATTGTAATTGCAGTGATTGGTGCGGTTGTACCTACGGCACTGCTCTGAGGTGTAGTTTTAATTACAGACTGTACTTCTGTGGACTTTTCATTAATACCTGTATCCCAGATATTGCTTGCGGTCTGAACCTTAATATAGTGGAATTCCTTACCGCTTACATCTACCGGCATACCTTCAGCATCTACAGCCCACTTAAGGTCGAAGCCGTTTGCCTGGAGGTTATAATCGCTGTTATCCACATAGGGGTTAACGTCTGCACCGATAGTGCCGTTGGGATGTACGTCTACATAGCCCCACTTTGCAGCGTGTGCATCGCTGGTTCCGTTACCTGTAACAGTACCGTCTGCAGCTGTGAGCATTACGCCGGATAATACGATAGTTTCTTTGCCGACCTGGTCGTTCAGGTAGTAGTAAGAAGAAAGCGGCCACTGGCCTGCACGGGAAGATCCATCGTTGGAATTGCCGTGGTTATCTGTCCATGCAGTCTTTCCTTCTGCTGTTTTTGTATAAGTAACTGTGTAGTTCCAATCGGTATCAGCTTCGTAATGTTCGGAGCCTGCTAATGCATACCAGTTGGTTCCGTTTTCGGATACCCATACCTGGCCGGGTTCATAGAATCCGTGGTGAGTATCTGTAGAAGTATCCTTATTGGCATTTCCGTATACGTAGAAATCCATGCCGTACTTGTTCTTGGGGTCATCCTTAACACCGTCTTCATAGAAGAAGGTTGCATAACCGCCGAAGTTGCCTAAAGACCTTAAAGTTCCGGACAGGATTAAGGGATGTTCGATACCATAAGTACCGGATCCTAAACCGTTTGTATACTGGCCGTTGATGCAAAGGAAGTCTACAATCTTATCGGGAACAGCCTTTGCGCTCTTTGCCGCGTACTTTACGTTGTAAGTATTGGAAACTGATTCACCAGAGACGTAAATAGCCTGTTTAGCAGTAGTGAGAGTGAGGGAGTATGTATCCTCTGCGATAGGAGTCTGAACCACACCACTTTCTCCGCCGAGCTTAACAGTTGCGCCCTTGGACACCTTATATGTTACTGTGGGGGCAGCTGCTCCATTCGGGATCATCCAGAGGTAATCGCTTACGCCTTCTTTAATAGTTTCGGGATACTGGTCGCCTGTTGTACTTGTAAATTCAAGGATATTAGCTTCGTCAGCCAGTTTGCCGATCTGGGTTACCCAAACTGTATAAACGTTGATAGTTCCGCTTTCAAAGCCGCCTTTTCCGGCGTCTGTGTTAGCGCAGTAATCAGCATCGCCAATGGCCTGGATAATTACCTTAGCTTCTTCTGCTGAACCAAATGCAATCTCATCTGTAGGTGCGGTTCCGAGAGGAAGTTCTTTCCAGGTTGAACCATTATCGCTGCTGTAGCGGAAATGTACCCACTTAGAGCTGCCGGTAAGGGTGAGTTTAAACTTTTTGAGCCCATCCAGAGCATAGCATCTGTAGTTGTAGTAATCGCTCTTTACACCTGTAGTTTCTGTTTCTACACCTTCAGCAGATGCCTGGAACATGGTTCCTTCTGCGCTGCCGTTATACTTTGTGGAAGATAATTCTCTTCCTGCGGGAGTAAATACGATACCTGTAGTGTTAGCTGCAGCTGCCGCATTGTCTCTGGGGCGCGTAACGTTAAAGATATAGGTGTTAGTATTTTCAGAATTTGTCTTATCTGTAATAGTGATTCTTACTACAGACTTGCCAAAAGGCATATTTGTAAGGGATGTGACACCTGCATTCTTTACTGCGATGTGCTGTGCATCTCCGTTTACATCTGTGTAGTCTGCAAATGCCTCAAACTTTTCAGTATTGTAAAGTGTAGTGTTCTGCAGAGCCAGAGTAGAAGTTGTAGAAGCCTTAAGGTTTACATCGTATTCGAAAGTCTCAGGCTTAAACGTAGAGCCATACTTCCAATCAGGTACACCTGTTGTTAAAATTTCAATGCTTTCGAATAAAGCTCTTCCGGGGTCGGAAACGGTAACTTTAATGCCGCCCTTAGATCCCTTAGAATCTGTAGCTGTAATTACAGCTGTGCCGAGGCCCTTAGCTGTTACAAGGCCTTCACCATCTACTACTGCAATGCTTTCATCAGAAGAAGTCCAGCTGCTGATTGTGCGGCCTTCTGCTGCAAAAGCCTTAAGCTGCACCTGCGGTGCGGGAGTTTCATTTGTAATATCTAGTGTGGTCTTAGTTCTTGTACCGTCAGATGTTTCAACACCTACACCGGTTACATTAACTGTTGCTGTAATTACCGGTTTTGTGCCTAAATCAACAGTAGCTGTAACGGTAAATGTTCCGGGGCGGAAGACATCAAACTTGATATTTGTTGTTTTTCCGAGTGTTCCGTTGAGAGCTGCTATACCTTCAGGAATTTCATATGTCCAGAGGTTGTAGTTGGAAACACCGCCGACAAGAGATACGGAAGTAGCTGCACCGTCTTCACTCAGAGCCTGAGTTTTTGTCTTATAGGTGCTGCTGAAATCATAGCCGTTTACAGAAACACTCTGGGACTTATATAAAGAAGCATTGTACTTGTGCGTAGCCTTGCAGGATACGGAAAAAGTTCCGCCGGAAGCAAGGTCCTTCTTAATGGTAACAACGCCGGTATCCTTATCGATAACAGCATCTGCAGCCTTAGCTGTAGTGGACCAGATTACGTCGCCGCTTATATCGTTACCCTTTTCATCCTTAGCTGTAACGGTAAAGGTATCGCCCTTCTTTGCATAAACCTTTGTACCAACCATGTTTTCTGCAGATGCAGTTACTGTGATTTTTGTAGGAAGAGCCTTAACTGTAACTGACGCAGGATTCATAATTATAGCTGGGTCAAGATCTTCCGCGCTCATTGCAACAAGGTAATATGTACCTGCGGAAACCGGAGCAGTAATTTTTGCTTTACCGGATTCATTCGTTTCAGCATCTTCAATGGGTGTTACTGCACCTGTAGCGGGGTTGAGCCATCCAAGGCCTGCATATTCAGTTGCACGGGATGCAGCTTTGAAGGCTGCAGGGTCTATGCAGCTGAAGCCGGCCATTATCATTGTGGATTTTACGGTAACTTCAAACTCATTGCCGGCAGTAACTGCAGACGGGACATCTACAAAGGAATAAGCATCGCTGTAATATGCATCATCCTGATAGATAAAGAAATCTACAACGTCTCCTGTCTTAATATCAGCAGTAGATACTGTTTTTCCGGTATAGCCATATTCGCCGAGAATTCCGTCGTTGGGCATACCGCCGTTTACGAGGAAGCCGTTGGCGCTGGTAGTAACACCAAACAGCGTTGTTACATATCCGTAATCATTTACTGCAAGATATGCATCAGCTGTTTCCTTTGTAAATTCTTCTCCGAAAATAATTTCATGAGACTTTACAAGAGCGTCCAGCGCAGATACTCCACCGGATACAGAATCTTTATATCCGTAGCTTTCTGCTAAATCTGAAGATACAGAGACAGCTGATCCAAAACCGGCCATGTATCCTCCGTACGCCTGTGCTCTGATTGTTACGGATACTGATGAACTTCCGTCTGCATACACATAACCACCGATAGGCAGACAAGCGAAGATCATCAGGAAGGCCATCAGCAGAGCCAGCGGGCGCTTCCATGCGTTATATGAACGCTGCAATAGTTTGTTCACGTTCATAATTACTCCTTTCTTTTACAACTCAAAAATAATTGCCAAAGAAAAAACGAACAGCAAAAACACTGCTCGCCCCGGTGACTAAAAAAGCAGCCGTATAAACAGCTGCTTTTGTGGTGGTGAAAATAAAAGCAGCGGAATAAATCCACTGCTTCTGTGTACTTCAAAAAACACGGTAAAACCGCGCCACAACTTATTGTAGGTCTTCTGACTTATGCGTTCAGGGTTTGAACCCAACGCACCCCTTCGGCCTTCTCTCCTCCCCATTACAGGAATTCCAATGACCCGCTTTCGCAACCGGTTTCCCGGCGAAAAGGCGCTCCGCAATCACAGCTACTAAGGCGGCAGGAGCCGCCACATGTCCAGGAATTTAACCTGATTCCCTTGTTCAGCTGAACAAGAATGCGTGTCCTCAAATGTTCAAAAACAGACTGATTAAACCATCCTAGGGTCGCGCATCTAGCCACAAAAGCGTTTTCGTATTCGTTTTTCTAATACAATTTTACGACATCAAAAGCGGTTAGTCAATGTGGCATAGATACAAAAAAACAGAAATCCGGCCTGAGCCGGATTTCCGTTAATAGCTTATAAATTGCTGATTAGTTAGCGCCGTAAAAGCCGCCGAAGGTTTCGTAGCCTTCCGGTGTTGCGCCGTTAACAGCTGCGAAATCTGTGCCGTACTTATTGCCGCCGAAACCGTTGGCAAAGTTCTTAGCTGTGCCTGTTGCGACGGGAAGAGCTGCGGAAATTGCGTTCTTTGCGTGGTCCTTACACATAACTTCGTCTGTAAGGTTAAAGTAGTCGTAGCAGACTTTGCTTCCGCCGCCGATGGGGTCATCCCAGGTTACGTCGATTGCATAGAATTCGCCGTCGATCTTAACCAGGTTCCATGTGTGTGCGCCCTTAGTTGCAGTTGTGGGATACCAAGCTTCGCCGACAACGCAGGTGCAGGGGATTCCGGCTCTCTGCATGAGATACTGGAACGCCTTTGTATATCCTGTGCATACGGACTTGCCTTCGATAAGTGCGCTGTAAATGTTCTGTGCGTTTGCGCTGGAAGCATCGTATTCAATCTTGCCGATCAGGTAGTCGTGAGCGTACTTAACCTTTTCTGCATTATCCTTGAGCCACCACATGTCGGATACGGGCTTAACTGTTGCATCGAAGATCTTCTTCTTGATGTTTTCTCTGTCTGCAAACAGTGAATTGTACTTGGGCTTAACCTTTGTAACGATGCCGTTCTTGTTCTTTGCAATGGTGTAGCCGCTTTCCATCCAGAAAATTTCAGGGCTGTCGTAATATACAGAATTATAAATAGTTTTAAAATCTTCTGCCTTTACGGGGATGCTCATGGCGATTTCTGCAGAACCTTCCAGAAGACCTGCACGAATGGTGTCGTATGCCTTCTTATCGTTGTCGCTTAAAAGATTTCTGTAGAGATATGCATCGGATGCAAGAAGAGTTCCGTCTGCCTTTGCGATTGCACTCTGAGCTGAAGCGGGAGACAGTGTAGCCGGGCCTCTGTCCGGAGCTTCGTCCGGTTCTTCTTCGACTTCGCCTTCTGCAAAGCCTGTTGCTCTTTCCAGACCGTCTGCAGCAGCTGCGTCGCCGGAACCTGCATCGCCGGAATTGCCTGAACCTCCGCATGCACTAAGGGAGAAAACCATAATCAGGGCCACAAGCAGTGCTGTGAACTTTGTTAAATTGATGTGCTTCATAGTGTCCTCTCTTTTTATAAATACTGTACACTTATTCTATCTTATACTAGTATTATACCTTAAATTTCAACGGTTTTGGGGGTGAATAACAAAAAATATTTATGCACATAAAAACTCCCGGAAGTTTCCCTCCGGGAGTCTTTTTTAACTTTTATTGTGGTCACTCCTGACCCAATCAGCAGATTCGGAAATTACTTTCCAGCTCTTGCCTTGTAGCCAGCCAGTCTTGCCTTAGCGTCTGCTTCAGCCTTCTGGTACATAGCTTCTGCTGTTTCGGGGAATTCCTTGGACAGGGATGCATAGCGAACCTGATCCATGATGAATTCTCTGAAGGAACCTGTGGGATCCTTGGAGTCGAGGATGAACGGATTCTCGCCCTTTTCTTCGAGTTCGGGGTTGAATCTGTAAAGGTGCCAGTAACCGCTTTCAACTGCAAGCTTTTCGTTTTCCTGAGTCTTGCCCATGCCCTTCTTGAGGCCGTGGTTGATGCAGGGTGCGTAGCAGATGATGAGGGAAGGTCCGTGGTAAGCTTCTGCTTCCTGAACTGCCTTCATGAACTGGTTCTTGTCGGAGCCCATAGCTACCTGAGCAACGTAAACGTAGCCGTAGCTTGCAGCGATCATGCCGAGGTCCTTCTTCTTTGTCTTCTTACCGGAAGCAGCGAACTTAGCGATAGCTGCAGCAGGTGTAGCCTTGGAGGACTGTCCGCCTGTATTGGAGTAAACTTCTGTATCGAATACGAGTACGTTGATGTCTTCTCCGGAAGCGAGTACGTGGTCGAGACCGCCGAAGCCGATGTCGTAGGACCAGCCGTCACCGCCGAGGCACCATACGCTCTTCTTAACGAGCTGGTCTTCCTTAGCCTTGAGTTCCTTCTTGAGTTCGTTAGCCTTGCCGGACATCTTAGCGCCGTTTACAGCAGCCATGAGAGCTTCGGAAAGTTCTCTGGACTTTTCGCCGTCTTCGAAGCCTTCTACCCAAGCAGCTGCAGCAGCCTTAACTGCTTCGTCCTTTGTTGCACCTGCGAGTTCAACAACGATATCCTTTGTCTTTTCTCTCATCTGACGAACAGCTGTAGCCATACCGAGACCGAATTCAGCGTTGTCTTCGAAGAGGGAGTTAGCCCAGGAAGGACCTCTGCCGTTCTTGTCTGTTGTGTAAGGCATGGAAGGTGCGGATGCGCCCCAGATGGAGGAGCAGCCTGTAGCGTTAGCGATCATCATGCGGTCGCCGTAGAGCTGTGTGATAACCTTGATGTAAGGTGTTTCGCCGCAGCCTGCGCAAGCGCCGGAGAATTCGAAGTACGGATTGATGAACTGGCTTCCCTTAACTGTCTTTCTGGAAACGAGTTCCTTTTCGGATACTTCCATAGCGAATTCCCAGTTTTCAGCTTCGCCAAGCTGTGTTTCGAGAGGTACCATTGTGAGTGCCTTGCCGGGAGCGGGGCAGATGTCTGCGCAGTTGCCGCAGCCGAGGCAGTCGAGCGGGGATACCTGCATTCTGTATGTGAGACCTGCGAAGTCCTTGCCTGTAGCCTTCTTTGTTACGAAGCCTGCGGGAGCCTTAGCAGCTTCTTCTTCGTTAACCAGAACGGGTCTGATTGTTGCGTGCGGGCAAACGAATGCGCACTGGTTGCACTGGATGCACTTGTCAACATCCCATACGGGAACCTTAACAGCAACGCCGCGCTTTTCGTATGCAGCTGTGCCGCTGGGGAATGTACCGTCTGCTTCTGCAATGTTGAGGAATGCAGATACGGGCAGGCTGTCGCCTTCCTGACGGTTCATGGGGATCATAACCTTTTCAACGAATTCGGGCAGCTTCTTAGCTTCCTTTTCTTCGTCTACAGCGTCCTTCCAGGATGCGGGAACTTCAACCTTGTGGAATCCGTTCAGACCTGCGTCTACAGCAGCCCAGTTCATCTTAACAACAGATTCACCCTTCTTGCCGTATGTCTTTTCGATGGACTTCTTGAGGTAGCCTTCAGCTTCCTTAACGTCGATAACGCCTGTGAGCTTGAAGAAAGCAGCCTGCATGATCATGTTGATTCTGTTGCCGAGACCGATTTCCTGACCGAGCTTTGTAGCGTTGATTGTGTAGAAGTTAACCTTGTTCTTAGCGATGTACTGCTTCATTGCTGCGGGCAGGTTAGCGTCGAGTTCTTCGTCGGACCATACGCAGTTGAGCAGGAAGTTGCCGCCCTTCTTGAGGCCTGCTGTTACGTCGTATGCGTGAACATAGGACTGGTTGGAGCAAGCTACATAGTCAGCTTCTGTAATGAGGTATGTGGACTTGATGGGGTTCTTACCGAATCTCAGGTGGGAGATTGTGATACCGCCGGACTTCTTGGAGTCGTAGCTGAAGTAACCCTGAGCATACATGTCTGTATTGTCGCCGATAATCTTGATAGCCTGCTTGTTAGCACCAACTGTACCGTCGGAACCGAGACCCCAGAACTTGCAGCGGAATGTTCCTTCGGGTTCTGTGGAGATCTTAGCGGGCTTGAGGGATGTGCCGTATACGTCGTCGTCGATACCGATTGTGAACTGGTTCTTGGGCTTCTTTGCTGCCAGGTTCTTATAAACTGCAACAATCTGTCCGGGTGTTGTATCCTTGGAACCGAGACCATAGCGGCCGCCGATGATCATCGGAGCGTCTTCTTCTGTGTAGTACATGGTCTTCATGTCCATGTAGAGAGGATCGCCCATTGCGCCGGGTTCCTTTGTTCTGTCCAGAACAGCGATTCTCTTTACTGTCTTGGGCATAACCTTCTTGAGGTACTTGGGAGACCAGGGTCTGTAGAGACGAACCTTGATGAGACCAACCTTTTCGCCCTTAGCGAGGAGGTGGGGCAGTGTTTCTTCGATAGTTTCGCAAACGGAACCCATAGCTACGATGATATTTTCAGCATCGGGTGCGCCTACGTAATCGAAGGGCTTATACTTTCTGCCGATTTCCTTGCCGATCTTTGTCATGTAATCAGCTACGATGTCGGGCAGTTCTTCGTAATACTTGTTAGCAGCTTCTCTTGCCTGGAAGAATACGTCGGGGTTCTGAGCTGTACCGCGGATGCAGGGATGTTCGGGGTTGAGAGCTCTTTCTCTGAATGCCTGAACTGCGTCCATGTCGATAAGCTTCTTATATACGTCGTAATCTACAACTTCGATCTTCTGGATTTCGTGGGATGTTCTGAAACCATCGAAGAAGTGCAGGAAAGGTACTCTGCCCTTAATTGCAGCGAGGTGAGCAACACCAGCAAGGTCCATAGCTTCCTGAACGGAGCTGGAGCAGAGCAGTGCGAAACCTGTCTGACGGCAAGCCATAACGTCGGAGTGGTCGCCGAAGATGCAGAGAGCGTGAGCAGCAAGAGTTCTAGCTGTTACGTGGAATACGCCGGGAAGGAGTTCGCCAGCGATCTTGTACATGTTGGGGATCATGAGGAGCAGACCCTGAGATGCTGTGTATGTTGTAGTGAGAGCACCAGCAGCGAGAGAGCCGTGAACTGTACCGGAAGCACCAGCTTCGGACTGCATTTCAACTACTCTTACTTCCTGGCCAAACAGGTTCTTTTCTCCATGTGCAGCCATGTCGTCTACGATTTCAGCCATCGGAGAGGACGGTGTAATGGGGAAGATAGCAGCAACGTCTGTGAATGCATAAGAGACATATGCAGCAGCAGAGTTGCCGTCCATGGTTTTAAATTTCTTTGCCATGATAAGTTCTCCTTAAAAAAATTTGAGTAACAAGTAATAACAACAATAAGTGTATGCTAAGCGTAAACATACATGTTAATTATATAACAATCATCGAAAAATACAATAAAAAAACCGCTGATTTCAGCGGTTTTGTGCAATTCGCTACAATAATCGGTTAAAGCTTTCTATTTGGAAATCAGCCAAAAATATTTTCCCTGCATAAGGCGTTGACCCAATAATATATGGGGCGCAGCTGATTGGGGTCACAAAGCTCAGCGGTAATCCTTTCGTTCCAGATAATTCAGGAGCAGCAGAGCCGCAAAGGAAATGATTACGTTCACCAGAACCCACTTGTACGCCATGGCATCGTTGCCCTCTCTCCACAGCTGGTAGACTGTAGTGGAGACAGTTGCAGTTCTGCCTGGAGTATAGCCGGAGACCATGCTCGTGGCGCCGTATTCTCCCAGGCCTCTGGCAAAGGAAAGCACGAAGCCGGCGGATATGCCCTTCCAGCAGCAAGGCAGCATTATATACTTAAAAATCTGCCAGTTGCTGAGACCAATGGTTCTGCCTGCGTCGTACAACCCCTTATCAAAACCTTCGAACGATGCTCTCGCAGTGCGGTACATTAACGGAAACGTTACGATGGCAACTGCCAGTATCGAAGCCGGCCAGGTCATTACGATTTTTACGTTGAAAGTCCTGTAAATAAAGCCGCCTAAAGCGCTTTTGGGGCTTAAAACCGAAAGCAGGAAGAATCCGACAACCGTCGGCGGAAGGACCAGAGGCAGAGTAAGCGTACAGTCCGCAATAGCTTTTGTGAGCGGGGACTTATTGCGCAGCAGATAGGCTGCGGCAATTCCGAGCAAAAACGTAACTATCGATGCCAGCAGGGATATCCTTATTGAGTTAATAAGCGGGTACCAATCCATTGTCACCTGTTTTATAGATTATTCTGCGATAGCAAAGCCTGCTTCTGTAAATACAGCTGTGCAGGCATCTGTCTTAAGATAGTCGAGGAATTCTGCGGCAGCTTCTGCATTTGCTGCTTCGGAGGTAACTGCTGCAGGGTAAATTACGGGCTTATGGCTTCCTTCGGGAGCTTCCGCAACTACAGTAAGGCCTGCAGCGGCGGCATCTGTGCCGTAAACGATACCGCAGTCAACGGCGCCGCTTGCAACCTGTGCGGTTACTTCCTTAACGTTTGTGCCGAAAGTAATCCTGGATTCGCTGTTAAGCTTGTCCCAGATATTCATATAAGTAAAGATTTCTTCGGAATACTGACCTACGGGAACATCGCTGTTGCCGAGGGCTATAAGGCTGAGCTTATCGGTTCCGAGGTCCTCGTAGCTTTCGATTCCTGCAGGATTTCCGTCGGGAACTACGAGAACGCACTTATTTTCCAGAAGGTTGATTCTTGTTTCTGCATCGATGAGCCCTGCTTCTTCCAGAGCGTTCATCTGCTTCTGAGCTGCGGAGATAAAGAGATCGCAGTCTGCGCCTTCTTCAATCTGAGTCTTTAAAGTACCGGAAGAATCTAATGTAAGAACAACTTCTACATTTTTGTGTTCTGCTTCGTAGTTTGCCTTAATAATGTTAAGAGTTTCCGTCATGGAAGCAGCTGCAAATACGTTTAAAGTTACGGGTTCTGCATCGGGTTCATCTGCAGGAGCGG
>JAKSSQ010000080.1 GCA_024403005.1 Clostridia bacterium
AATGCAAAGATTATAAACGCTGCAATGTACATTTTCTGCATGTAGAGCAGAACGAAAACTGGAACGGCAATTATTCTTGCCATGGTTAGTTTATTGGGTAAGTTCATAACAATGCATCTCCTGATAAATCGTAATCGAAAGCATCTTTAATATAAACGTGAACAAATTCGCCGGGCTGGAGCTTCTTTATAGAGGTAAAGAGCACTCCGTTGTCGATGTCCGGCGCGTCGTAGCGGCTTCTTCCGCTGTAGGAACCGTCTTCGTAAACTTCTTCTACGAGGACTTCCAGAGTGCGGCCGATGTATTTCTGATTGAGTTCAAGAGAAATACCCTGCTGCAGAGCCATAATCTTGTCTCTTCTGCGTTCCTTTGCATCCTGGCGCACCTGGCCTTTCATGCGGGCAGCCGCAGTGCCTTCTTCCTTGGAATATGCGAAGACGCCCAGTCTGTCGAACTTCATTTCCTGTACGAAATCGTAGAGTTCCTGGAATTCTTCCTTGGTTTCTCCGGGGAAACCGGTTATTAAAGTGGTGCGAATTACTATTCCGGGAACCTGTTTACGTAATTCTTCTACTGTAGCCTTTATGGAAGCCTTGGTAGACTTTCTGTTCATGGCCTTTAAAATCTTGTCGGAAGCATGCTGGATGGGCACGTCGATGTAGGGAACGATCTTTGGTTCATCCACCATGGCCTTAATGAGGCCCGGAGTAATCTCGTCTTCGTAGCAGTACATCAGGCGGATCCAGTGGATTCCGTCGATCTGGCACAGTTCGTGGAGCAGTTCGGGAAGCATGTCCGTGCGGCCGAAATCCTTGCCGTAGCCTGTTACGTCCTGAGCGATAACCAGCAGTTCCTTTACGCCTGCAGCAGCCATATCCTTAGCTTCTGCGATGATTTCCTCCGGCTTTCTGCTTCTGTACTTGCCTCTTATAAAAGGAATAATGCAGTAAGTGCAGACATTATTGCAGCCTTCGGCAATCTTAATGGGAGCTGTCCATCCGGTGGATGTTACTGCTCTGCTGCCGTATTCGGTGAATTCCTTTTCAGCAGCCTTAGTAAAGTCTCTGCCCTTTTCTTCTGCATTAAGGAGCGCAGGAAGGGTTTCGTAGTTGTTTACTCCGATGAGGTGATCAGCTTCCGGCATGGACTTTTCCAGATCTTTGGCGTACCTCTGCGCAAGGCAGCCGGACATGATTAAAATCTGGTCGTCTCTCTTATCTGCAGCCAGATCGAAAGTAGCTTCGATGGATTGCTCTTTTGCGTCGTTTATGAATCCGCAGGAGTTTACGATAAGAACATCTGCCTGCGTTGGGTCATCGACAATAACGTGGCCTTCGTTTTTAAGCAGGCCGCAGGCTCTGTCGGTGTCCCAGGTGTTCTTATCGCACCCGAGGGTCTTAAAATATACTTTCACTTAATAAATCTCTTCCTCTACTTCTAAAGCCTTTGTACTTTCGTTTTCCAGAACTTCGAACTGTTCTACAGAAAGGAGAACCTTTCTGGGGCGTTGACCATCGGCCGGACCTACTATGCCTCTTTCTTCCATAAGATCGATAAGTCTTGCAGCCCTGTTGTAGCCGATTCTGAATCTGCGCTGCAGCATGGATACGCTGGCCTGTTCGGCTCTTACTACGCATTCAACTGCATCTGCCAGAAGTTCGTCTTCGTCGTTTCCGTTGTCTTCTGCAGCTCCGCCGCCTGCGGAGGAACCGGGCTTGCTGATTGCAAGTCTTAAGTCGCTGCTGTAGTGGTCTTCGGAACCGTCTTTAATCTTAATTGCGTCGATAACTCTGTTAACTTCTTCGTCGGAAACGAAGCAGCCCTGAACTCTTTCAGGCTTGGGCATGCCCTGCGGATAGTAGAGCATGTCGCCCTTTCCTACCAGCTTTTCTGCGCCTGTCATGTCCAGAATTACTCTGGAATCGATGCTGGAAGATACTGCAAATGCGATTCTGCTGGGGATATTGGCCTTGATAACGCCTGTAATTACGTCTGCGGAAGGTCTCTGAGTTGCGATAATCATGTGCATGCCGGCAGCTCTTGCCTTCTGGGCCAGTCTGCAGATGGAGTCTTCCACTGCGTTCTGTGCAGCCATAATTAAATCTGCAAGTTCGTCGATGATAATTACGATCTGCGGCAGAATCTGAGCGTCTGTATCGCCTTCTGCAATCTTGGAGCGCATTACATCGTTGTAGCTTTCCAGGTCTCTTACCTGCTCGTTTGCGAACTTGTTGTATCTGTCGTTCATTTCGGATACAGCCCAGCCCAGCGCTGCGGAAGCCTTGGGAGGATCTGTAACTACGGGGATTAACAGATGGGGAATTCCGTTGTAGTTGCTTAATTCTACGACTTTCGGGTCTACCATGATGAGCTTAACTTCTTCCGGTGTTGCCTTGTAAAGCAGGGACAGGATGATTGAGTTAATGCATACGGATTTACCGGAGCCTGTGGAACCTGCGATAAGCAGATGAGGCATGCTCTTGAGGTTTGCAACTATGCTCTGGCCTGTTACATTTTTGCCCAGACCTACGGAAATCTTGGACTTTGCAGTCTGGAATTCCCTGGATTCGAGAACTTCTCTTAAGGAAACGGAACTGGAGGTTTCGTTGGTAATTTCGATGCCTACAGCTGCCTTTCCGGGGATAGGAGCCTCTATTCTGAGGGATTTAGCTCTTAAATTGAGGGCAAGGTCGTCCTGCAGGGAAACGATTTTGCTCACCTTTACGCCTGCAGCCGGGTGCACTTCGAATCTTGTAACTGTGGGGCCCTTAACCATGTCTTCCACGGTTGCTGTAACACCGAAGCTTGCCAGGGTTTCTTCCAGTACTCTTGCCTTTTCTGCCAGGCTTTCGCTGTCGTTAACAGCCTTGCCTGCCATCGGCTTTCTTAAGAGATCCAGAGACGGGAATCTGTATACGGGTTCTGCCGGAGCTTCTGCAGCCTTGCTTAATTCTGCCGTAACTGCTGCAGCTTCTGCAGGTGTAATTCTTCTTACTTTTTCTGCTGCTGTAAAGGGTTCATCCAGAGCGACATGGGGCTTACTGCGGTTTATTTCCAGCTCTTCTGTTTCGTAAGGCCCCTTTTCGACGGGTGCGGGAGCTTCGTAAACGGGAGCGGGTTCGGGTGTGTTTGTCGGGGTCACATCCCTGGGAATAAAGCCTGCTGCGGGAACCACGATTTCAGGTTCACCTTTCATGTCCATGTCGCCGTCCAGGCCGTAGCCGGGAGTCTTGGGAACAACTTTTCCGAAGAGGTTGTCGTCCTGCATGTAGTCCAGAATCTGCTTCTGTCTGTTGTTGTATTCATCGCTGGATGTGAGGCCAATGCTCTCCGGTGTAAGGTTCGGATTGAATACCGGCAGCTGCTTTTCTTCCGGCTGCGGTTCGATTTCTTCCACGGTCATCTGTTCTTCTGCGGGTTCGGGAACGTTAACCTTTTCGTGTGTATAATCTGCTGCGTTGGACTTCTTTGCAGGAGCGTGTTCCTGAACGTGAACAGGTTCTTCCAGAGCCATTTCATCTCTGATTTCCTTTTCTCTTGCCAGAATTGCTTCGTTTTCTGCCAGCTGAGCTTCTCTTGTCTTCTTAACAGCCTGGCGCTTAATCTTAAGGTTGTCGAAGAAGATGGAAATCGGTGTATCGATAATGAACATGAGGCAGATTACAATGCCGCAGATGCTTATGATGAGCATGCCTGTCTTGCCTACCATCTTGCTGAAGATGGAGCCGAGGAGGCATCCGAATACGCCTGCGTTCTTCGGGCCCATGGTGTAAGCCATCTTAATTAAGTTGAATCCGAAGCCGTCCAGAACGATATTTATGCGGTAGTAATTAAGTATGCATGCAAAGGCAAACAGAACCACCATGCAGATAAGTGACCGCAATGTAAGGTAGCTCGTCTTGTTCAGGAATATAAGAATTCCGTAGACTATTAAGAAATATGCAAGAACGTATGCAACCTGGCCGAAAAGACCGCAGAGCACCGCACTTACGATAGTGCCGAACATGCCGATAGCCTTGGTGTGTAAGCTGAGCACAACCAGCACGCCCAGGGCGATGATGACTATAGCCCAGATTTCGTCGTGGAGGCGCTTCTTCTTATGGAGCTTTTCTGCCTGTTCCAGTTCTTTCTGTCTGATTTTTTCCTTTTCCTCGGCGGATTTAGACTTTGCCTTGGATTTAGTAGCTGTAGATTTCTTAGTTTCTGCCATGTGGCTCTATCCTTTCTTCGCAGCTGCAAACGCTGCGTTTGTTCACATAGAAATACAGAGTAATTATACCACAACCGCTTGTATTTCGAAACAATTTAACTAACCAAACCTTGTACTTTGTGTACTTTTTTAAAGAAAAAACCGGGCAAGCCCTGCCCGGTATATATCTATAAAGCTATTAATATATAAAGACTAATAAGTGTGCAGACTGCGGATGTAGGCAAAAGCTGCATCTTCGCCCTCTTCTGCCAGCTTGCGAAGCATTTCCTCCAGAAGTTTTGCGGTTTCCGGATGGATGTGTTCCTGAGTGGTGCGGTTCTTAAGGTAGCCGTAAGGATCCGTCTGCTGGTATTTGTCGCCCCTGTAAATCTTGCTGGCTGCAACTCTGTCGCAGAACATCTCCTTAACGTACTTAAGGGGCATCTTTACAGGCACGTATTCCTTCTTGTCCAGGCTGAAATCCGTCCAGTGTTCGTAGTGGTGGTTATTTACGCCTTTATGGTGAATCCACGCATTGGAATAGCCGATATCTTCCCTTTCTGCTTCGTTAGGGCTGCGAAAACCCTGGAAATACTTAATTCCCGGAATAAATTCCGCAGGAGTAAACTTGGACAGATCGTGGACTATTCCCTGCCAGACTATGCCAGCCTTGCAGCAATGGATAAACACTACCTTTTTATGCTTTAATACTGTTTTTGTGTGGCCAATTATGCCTTTTAAAGTGATTTTGCTCATTATAAGTCCTGTATATGTGTTTATGTGCCTGAACTATAATTTTGCAACTTTTCGCCGGAAATTGCAAGGGTGATGCCAATGCATTGGCTCAGCAATTACATATATATTCAGTTTCCAAGTTTTGATACTTGTTATATAATTACAGTATCTATTGTTTAAAAAAGGAGAATCATCATGCAGAGAGAAGACCACGGTTTAGGTTTCATTATGCAGTACGAGAACGTTGCCTGGTACGATAAGGGCAAAGTTCGCATTCTGGACCGCAGAATTTACCCCATCAGAACTGAATTCGTAGAATGCACTCACCACAGCCAGGTTGCACAGGCGATTGCAGACATGGTTACTCAGAGCGGCGGCCCCTACACAGCTGCTTCCATGGGTATGGTTCTGGCCTGCTACGAATCCGAAGGTATGGCTGAAAAAGAACGCAGGGAATACCTGGAAAAGGCAGCATGGACACTTTCCCATGCCCGCCCCACCACATCTGCAAAGATGATGACATATACAGGAAGCATCCAGAATGCAGCCTTTAAAGCCATGGACGAAGGCAAAAACGTCATGGAAGCTGCTCAGGAACAGGCAATTATCGACCTTAACAAGCGCTACAGCAAATCCGTACCCATCGGAAAGATCGTTGCAGATCACGTGCCCGACGGTGGTTCAATCCTTACCCAGTTCTGGGCAGAACTGGACATCGCAATGGTGCTCCGCGCTCTTAAGGAACAGAACAAGGACGTTAAGGTATTCTGCTCCGAAACCCGCCCCTACTTCCAGGGTGCAAGACTCACTGCAAGCTGCGCAGTAGACATGGGCTTCGACGTTACTGTAATTTCCGACAATATGCCGGCTTACACCATGAAGACCAAGGGCATCGACCTCTTTACAAGCGCTGCAGACGTTACAACCGTAGACGGCCACATCGTAAACAAGGTCGGAACGTTCCAGATTGCAATGGCCTGCAAGTACTACGGAGTTCCCTATATCGCAGCAGGCAACCCCAACCCGGCACATCCCGGAATCGACAGCGTAGTTATCGAGGAAAGAGACCCCGAACTTACGCTCCACGCTATGGACATTAAGCTTACAAAGGACGGCGTAAAGGGCTACTACCCCGCTTTCGACGTTACACCGCCCGAATTCGTAACAGGTATCGCTACAGACAAGGGTCTTTTCAAGCCCGCAGATCTCTACAAGTACTTCGAATAGGAGGACACGATGTACACAACACAGACCGCTATCGACTACATTAAGAAGAATCTCCCCGATTTCTTCCCTGCAGATGCACAGCTTAAGGCTTCCGAACTTTCCGACGGCAACATCAACTACGTTTTCCGCGTAGAAGACCCCGCTACAGGCAAGTCCTTAATCATCAAGCACGCAGAAGATACTCTCAGAATCAACGCTAACAGACACATCGGCTTCGACAGAAACAAGATCGAATGCGAAGTGCTCCAGTTTGAAAGAAAGTACTGCCCCGAACTCATCCCCGAAATCTACAAGTACGACGAGGAAGAACACAATATCTTAATGCAGGACATGAAGGGCTACGAAAACATGCGCTACGAACTCTGCGACCACAAGATCTTCCCCAACGTTGCAGAAGACGTTGCAGAATTCTGCGGCAAGGCTCTCATCGGCACAACAGACATGATCGTAGGTGCAGAAGCTAAGAAAGACATGGTTAAGCGCTACACCAACCCCAAGCTCTGCGAAATTACAGAACGCCACGTTCTTACAGAGCCCTACTACGAAGACCTGGACGACAACGGCGTAACACCCGAAAACGACGCATTCATGAGAGCTAACATCTACGAAAACGTAGAACTCAGAGCTAAAGTCGGCATGCTCAAGTGCACATTCGAAACTAAGGCTCAGGGCCTCATCCACGGCGACCTCCATACAGGTTCAATCTTCGTAACACCCGAAAAGACCTGCATTCTGGACCCCGAATTCGCCTTCTACGGCCCCATCGGCTACGATACAGGCAACTTCATCGCAAACATGATCTTCGCTTACGCAAACGCAAGATACACAATGGCAGATGGCGAAGAAAAGAAGGCTTTCCTCGACTGGATCATCTCCGTAATCGTAGAATTCTGCGACAAGTTCAAGGCTAAGTCCATCGCCCTCATGAAGGAACAGTCCAGGGACCTCATGATGCAGTCCGAACCCTTCTTCGAAGCTTACATGAAGGACATCTTCCTGGACCAGGCAGGCTTCGCAGGCACAGAACTCATCCGCCGTATCGTCGGTACTTCCGGCGTTAAGGACATCAAGTCCATCGAAGACGAAAGCGTTAAGGCAAAGGCTGAAATGCTCTGCATGCAGGCAGGCATCAAGTTCGTAATGGAACCCGAAAAGTTCTGCTGCGGCAAGGCTTACGAAGAATACCTCAGAACCTTCTAAAGCGTGAAGCCAATCAAAAGCATACAAAAATCCGCCCTTTTCAGGGCGGATTTTAAATTTACAGTATAACGTTCTTTTGTTTCGTGTATTCAGTATTTTAAAGCTTAGAGCTTCATTTCCTTAACTTTTTCAGCGAAATCTGCCATCATTTCGGAAATCTTGATGTTCTGCGGGCAAACCTGTTCGCAGCTCTTGCAGCCTACGCAGTTAGCAGGTCTCTTGTTTTCGGGAACTGTAGCCATGCGCATTGGTGTCAGCATGCCGCCTTCGGAGAAGGAATATTCGTTGTACATTGCAACCATGTCGGAGATGGGCAGTTCCATCGGACAGTGGTTTTCGCAGTAACGGCAAACTGTACAGGGCAGCATCTTGCTGGAGAGCATTTCGTCTGATACAGCCATTAATTCCTTCATTTCTTCTTCGCTGTAGGGCTTGTTTTCGGAGAATGTAGCCATGTTTTCTTCCAGCTGCTCCATTGTGCCCATGCCGGAAAGTGTCATGGTAACCTGAGGAATGGACTGAACAAATCTGAATGCCTTGGCTACGTTGGATTCTTCGGGGCGGATCTTGCTGAGGAGTTCAGCTTCCTTTTCGGAGAGACGGTTGAGTCTGCCGCCGCGGAGGGGTTCCATTACCCAAACGGGGATGTTGTAGCTGTCCAGAAGTTCTACCTTTTCCTTAGCGTACTGGAGCTTATAATCCAGGTAATTCAGCTGAATCTGGCAGAATTCCATGTCCTTGCCGTACTTTTCCAGGAAACGCTTCATGTTTTCGATGGAAGCGTGTGTGGAGAAACCGAGGTGCTTAATGCGGCCGTTCTGCTTCTGCTTGATGAGGTAA
>JAKSSQ010000081.1 GCA_024403005.1 Clostridia bacterium
AAAGATATAATTTAGTATCATTCTATTGGTATTATTTTTTTAAATGTTATGTAAACGATTACATATAAACAGGAGGCCCCTATGAAACTCGTATGCTGCGCATCTGTAGCAGATATTGCACTGGCTAAGGAAGCCGGATTTACAGCTGTAGAACTTCACGGAAAAGAAGTTGCAGCCCTCAGCGAAGAAGCTTTTGAAAAACTGCTCAAAGACCTGGAAGAAATGGGTATTGAATGCGCAGGATACAACGCATACTGCCCCAAGGAAGTAGTAATTGCAGGCCCCGGATACGACAGAGAAAACACAAAGCGCTACGCAAAGGCTATTGCTGAGCGCGGAAGCAAGCTCGGAATCAAACAGGTCGGAGTTGGGTCACCGTTCTCCAGAAACCTGCCGGAAGGCTACGACAGAGACCTGGCATTTAAGCAGGCCTGCGAATTCTTCAGCGATACAGCCGAAATCCTCGAGCCTGTCGGAATCCTGGTTGGCGTAGAAGCCCTCGGCCCCAATTTCTGCAACTTTATAAACACCTGCGACGAAGCAATGGACATCATTAAGGCTGTTCCGGAGCACAAGCTGGGTTTAATTCTGGATTTCTACAACATGGAACGCAGCGGAGAAGCAGATAGACCTCTCGAAGATCTGGCGCCATACATTCTCCACACTCACATCTCCGACGATCTTAACGGCGACGGCTGGAAGAGAAACCACCTGCTGCCCGAAAAGTTCGACATTCACAGAGAGCGCGCTGCAAAGCTCATGGCTGCAGGCTACAAGGGCGCAATAAGCCTGGAAACAGACCTGCCCCTGGCAGACATGAACGTAAAGCAGTCCTTCGAAGTAATGAAATCCTTCTAAAAACTGAATGTATTGTGGTGAAATTTTTATTTTCTTCAAAATTTCTTCTACACCCTCCAATTTAAGGCAAAACCCCCGGCGACCCCGGGGGTTTTGAATTGTTCGTCTTTATTAAACATTCGCCCTATGTATGTTGATTTCAAGCTGTTTAGAGAGTAAAATTGCTCTATTGCATTTACAACAAACAAAAATCTCTTATTTTTATGAAGAATTCAGTGAACAAATCCATACTGGCAAACTGTGCGCTGCTCTTTACTGCCATGCTCTGGGGCGGCGGCTTTGTAGCGGGGAAGATGTCCCTTACCGGTGCTGCGCCCATGGCTGTTCTGGCCTGGCGCTTTACGACAGCTGCAATACTTTGCCTTATTATATTCCGCAGAAGAATACTGGCTGCAAGCAAAGACACGGCAGTTAAAGCCTGCGGAATCGGGCTGCTGCAGATTGCATCCCTTTCGCTTCAGCTTACGGGTCTGCAGTACACCACCAGCGCAAAGCAGTCTTTCCTCTGCACCGCCTATGTGGCGCTCGTGCCCTTTTTAAGCTGGGCAATCCTCGGCAAAAGGCCCAAAACCACAGCTTTTGCAGCAGGAATACTGGCTCTGGCAGGCATTGGCTTCATAAGCCTTAACGGCGCCGGAGGCATTAATATAGGAGACGTGCTGAGCCTCTGCTTTTCTGTGGGCTTCGGCATACAGATCGTGCTTGTCGGAAAGTTCGTTTCCGCCGATACGGATGGAATTGCGCTCACGTTTTACCAGCTCCTGGCCGGAGGCCTGGCAGCTGCGGCTGTCTGCATGGTAACCGGCACGCCCCTCGCAGTTCGCGGCACGGAAGCCATGGCAGGCATAGCCTACCTTATAATTGGCAACACCCTTCTGGCATTTACCCTGCAGAACGTCGCCCAGAAGTACACAAAAGACTCCCTGGCAGCCCTTCTGCTGAGCTTCGAATCCGTATTCGGCTTTATTTTCTCCGTGCTTTACTACCACGAAGTCCTTTCCGTAAGGTTAATCGCAGGCTGCGCAATGTGCTTCGCAGCGGTGCTACTTTCCGTTCTTTAGTTAATCTTTAAGCTTTCTTGCATAGGCGAGTACCTGTTTTAAGGCGCTCGCTTTTTCTATGTCCGCAAGCCTCAATTTGTGGGCATATTCAAGGATTTCCGAGAAGTTCTTTCCCGGAGTTAAACCGGCCTCGACCAAATCTTTTCCGCCTATCCAGGGCCTTGCCATAATCTCTTTATAGACTTCCAGCCGTTCGAAAAGAAACTCCGGATCGCCTGTAAACGCGTCGCTTCCGGAGAAAACCGGCTTGTCCGACATGGAAAAGTACACTAGATCCAGCGCCGAAGCCGCATCGTCGAACATCTTGTTGGTCTTCTTAACTGCAGTTCTGGAATACGCAGCCATGTTCGGCTTCATGTGCAGGGGCACCATGTTCAGCACGTACTCCGTAATACTCTTTTCCGACGTAATTCTCGCTAAAAACTCTTCTATAATGGGCTGGCCCAGGGTTTCGTGGCCGTAAGCGTGGATTCTGCCGTTCACAAATTCCGTAGCCACAATCTTTCCGAAATCGTGGGTAAGGCAAAGCAGCATAAATCCGTAAGGATTCTCCGTCTTTTCTCTGTAGGCCGCTCCGCGGTCCAGCACTTCCATGGTGTGAACCCACACATCCCCTTCCGGATGGTAAACCGGGTCCTGCTCTATTCCTATAAGCTTTTCAGCTTCCGGGAACCATGCAGAAAGCTGGCCCATTTCCCTTAAGCAGTTAAAGAATAAAGATGGTTTATCGCTCTTTAAAAGCGCTTTTTTGAGTTCTCCTTCCACTCTTTCTCTGGAAAGGACGGAAAGATCTATGTTTCTGCAGAGCTCAATCGTTTCCGGTGCAGCTTTAAAGCCGAAACGCGCCGCAAACTGAGCACACCTTAAGACGCGAAGAGGGTCTTCCGGGAAGGATTTATCGTCCACGTGGCGAAGCACCCCTGCTTCCAGGTCTGCCTTGCCGCCGAACGGGTCCAGAATTTCGCCGGTCAAGACGTCTTCCATGATTGCGTTCACTGTAAAATCCCTGCGCCTTGCAGCTTCTTTCGGTCCGATGTGCGGATCTACGAAAACTTCGAAATCCCTGTGGCCTCGGCCTGTCGCATGCTCTTTTCTGGGCATGGCTATGTCGATATCGAAGCCTTTAAGCGAGTAAATGCCGAAGCTGGAGCCGAAGGCCATTGGGCGCCCGGCCTTGCAGAGTATGGAGTAAAGAACGTCCGGTTCGAGACCGTGAACTTCGATATCCATGTCGTTCCCTGCGATTCCGAGCAGCTTGTCGCGCACGAAACCGCCGACGAAATACGCCCTTCCGCCGGCTTCTTCCACCAGTTTTGCTATTTCAATTGCCTTGTTTTTCATCTGCAATAACTTTCCTTTGATTTTAGATTGGAAAACATTATACAACCTGCTTTATTGCCGGGCAACCAAGAAACCGCAAATGCTTTTTGCGTTAAGATTTACATTTGGCACGGGAAATCGCCCAAAGGCTATGCAGATATTTGTACATGCAGGTGAACTATACTAGCGGTGTAAACAGGACAGAAAAGGAGAAATATCATGAAATACCGCATCGCTAACAGAAGAAGATTCATTACATTTACAGCAGTTTTAATCCTTTTAATCGCATTTATCGCAGCTCCGGCCTTTTCCAGAATTACGGCAAGCGAAAAGGTTTCCAGGTCGTACATTGCGGTCACCGTAAAGGAAGGCGACACGCTCTGGGCCCTGGCAAAAGAATACGGCTCGGAGGGCGCAGACGTCCGCAGAACAGTTTACGAAATCTGCAAGCTAAACAATCTGCAGTCCTGCTGCATCTACGAAGGCCAGACCATTACCATCGCAGGGGATTTATAGACATAAAGAAAACCGGACGTTTGTCCGGTTTTTAGTTTGCGTTTTAGATTATGAATTCGAAGAGCGCCATTACGATTGGCATAGTAATCGCACAGAAGACCATGCATACCGAGTTTATGCAGCTCACGTACTTCGCGTCGTCAGTGAACACCTGCGCAATATGCACGATGGTCGATGCGGGCGGGGCCATGGTGCTCAGGAAGAGCACGATAAATGCTTCCAGAGGCAGCGCGCTGAACATTGTAAGGCGCAGACCCTTTAAGAGCAGAATTACGAGAATCGGGATAATTATGAGCCTTGTTACGACCATAAGAGGCATTTTCGTGTAGGATTTAATGTCTTTTCTGGTAACTTCGCCCATGAGCACGCCTGCGGTCATCATGGCGAGAGGTGCGGTCATGGAGCCTGCCATGTTGCAGAGATTGTAGACCTCGGTCGGCATCTTTATCTGGAAGACAAACATTACGAATCCGGCCATGGAAGCCAGCATGGACGGGTTAAACAGCACGTTTTTAAGCTGCATTTTGGATTCGCCGGCTATTGCAGAATATCCGTGGGACCAGATGAAAACCGCCTGGTTCATCATGTACATTCCGCAGTAAATAAGGTAATCGTTGCCCAGAATCGCCATAACGATGGGGATAATCATGTTCCCTGTATTGGGATAGATCATGCTTACGCCTTCGCTGGGGGTGAACTTAAAGGTCTTGCGCAGAACCTTGTAGACGCCCAGCATAAGGACATGGATAAGGAGTATGGCTGTTTCGTATTTAAGAAGCGTTCCGCCGATGCCCGGAGTTATGTCCTTCTGGAAGCCCAGCAGAATGGCGCAGGGAATAATTACGTATATGGATACTATGGAAAAACCTTTGCTCTGGTCGTTGGTAATCCGGCCCGTTCTGCGGAGTACGAATCCGACGAGAACAAAGAAAAGCATCTTTAAAATTTGTATTAAAAGGGGAGCTGTCATTTTTATGCCTTCTTCTGTTTAACGTACGAGAGTTATTATTGCGCGTGACCCACCCGGCCGCAACACCGGCAGGCAGACTTTGCAGGGGTTTTACGCAGTAAAAAGCACAAAAACCGGGAAAACATTGACATTTTAAAATATATTGAATACTATTCAATTTAGAACAATTTATTTTTACATTATTATTTAAACGACTATAATTTAAGAAAGCCGCCCCTGACAGCGGCAGCAGAAAGGAATAGAAAATGACAGAATTAGAAGCTCTGCGGCAGCGCCACTCCGTACGCGCTTACCAGGATAAGAAGATCGAAGCAGATAAAGTAAGCCAGATTAATGCACTTATCGAAGAATGCAACAAGGAAGGCAATCTTAACCTCCAGCTTCTGGAAGATGCCGGCGGCACTTTCGGAAGAGTCATGAGCAAGGTTATGGGCCTCGGCAGCGCTCCCAGCGTTATCGCATGCATCGGCCCGGACGACAGCACTTTAGACGAAAGAATCGGCTATTATGGCCAGAAAATCGTGCTTTTCGCCCAGTCCATTGGCCTCAACACCTGCTGGGCAGGCACTTTCAGTGAAAAGAAGTCTCCTGCAAAGCGCAGCGCAGGCGACCGTTTCCCCATCGTGATCGCAATCGGCTACGGTGTTAACGGCGGACGAGTAAGAAAGTCCAAGAGCCTGGACCAGGTTGTTGCAGGCGGCATCGAAGGCAAGCCGGAATGGTTTGTTAAAGGCGCAGAAGCTGCCCTGTTCGCTCCCACTGCAATTAACCAGCAGAGGTTCGAAATCGTTCTTAAGGATGGCGATACCGTTGAAATCGTTGACAAGGGAGGCGTCCTAAGCAAGATCGACAAGGGCATCGTAAAGTACAATTTCGAAGTTGGTTCAAGACAGTAAACGCATCCTCCGGGTCCGCATAATCGGGACCGGAAGATAAAAGAGAATCTTGAAGATAATTCTGCAAGGTTAAAATTTGTAAAGACTTGCACCTGCAAAATCTATATAATTTAAGCAGAATATACAATTAGCGCTTTTAGATTGGGCAAATATTATGGATTTACAGATTTTACTGGCCCTTCAGGATTTCCGCGAAAGCACAGGTGCTGCCCTCTCGGACTTTTTCCTGAAGATGACCTTTTTCGGTGAACTCAATACGACTTTAATTCTGCTGGCAGCGATTTACTGGTGCGTAAACAAAGAGCTGGGCAGTTTTCTGCTAATGGGCTGGAACTGGAACAGAATAGTAAACGGCTTCTTAAAGATTACCGTCTGCGCTTACAGACCCTGGATAAGAGAGCCGCGTATTCTTCCCAACGAAACGGCTCTTAAAACCGCAACGGGTTATTCTTTCCCCAGCGGCCACAGCATGAACGGCGGATCCCTCTTCGGCGGCCTCGCCGTGAGCACAAAGCATAAAGGCCTAAAAACCGCTGCATGGATAATGGTGGTTATGGTTGCTTTCTCCAGGCCTTTCCTCGGAGTCCACACTCCGCAGGATGTGCTTGTGGGTGCGATCATCGCTCCTGTGGTTATGCTTTTAGTTTACAAAATGCTGGAAAAGTACGGTAGCGACAGCAGATTTTATGTCTTCCTGGCTATAATTCCTATCGTTTTGGACGTACTTCTCGCAATTTACGCAAAGACAAAGGTCTACCCAATCGATTACGATGCATCCGGCGCAATACTGGTAGACGGTGCAAAGATGGCCAACGACACCTTTAAAGGCATAGGCTGGAACCTGGCCTTCTTCAGCGGCTGGCTGATCGAAAAGAAGTGCATTGGCTTCAGCGACTGCAGGACCGGATCCCAGGCTGCAAGCCGTTTAATCTTCGGCCTCCTCGGATTTTACATCGTAAACATTATCGTCTGCCCCGCCATAAAATCCGGCCTCGGCGGAATGCTCGGCACGACGCTTTCCTGCTTTGCAATAATGTTCTACATTACGGTGCTGTTCCCGGCAGGGATAAAGATGGCTGAGAAGTGATTTGGTCGATACCTCCTCGCAGCGCTGAACACAATGTAATATATTTTTAAACTACAAGTTTATTGAAATGTAATAATTTCCGTCGTATAGTTACAGCTGTAAGAAATATGCTGCAACAGGCAGGAAAGGATTTATCAGAGAATGAAGTTTTACGCAATGCTCACAGCTGAACATGATGAACGCATTATCCACGGAGATTCCATGGATATTAGTTTGACATGCGGCAAAAAGCTATTGCGATTGAGAAGAGCTCAAAATAATTAGAACTTTTATAAATCAGACGTAATAAACCGCTTGTCAGCAACGACAGGCGGTTTTTTTTACCAAAAAGAACCAGAATATTATATCTAATCTGAAACTAAATGGTGAGCAGCCCGGATTCTTCATTCCGGCCGTGCCGCCGGAACAGGAGAGTAAACAAAATGAAGAATTTACCGGTCATCGATGTGGCCGCAACCGGAATCAATATCGTAAACCTTAGAATTGCAGCGGGGTTATCCGTAAAAGATCTGCAGGACATTTTCGGATTTGCAAACCCGCAGGCAATCTATAAATGGCAGAACGGAAGCTGCCTGCCGTCCATAGATAATCTTGTTATCCTGGCAGCAGTATTCGGTGTTACTTTAAACGATATCATCGTGTTTCAGGGAAGAATAACTTCCACTGCATAATATAACGGCGCATCCGCGCCATACTTGTTGTCCGTAGCTCAGTTGGCAGAGCGCCCGGTTGTGGCCCGGGAGGTCGGGGGTTCGATTCCCCCCGTTCAACCCATTAATTAAGAAGGTGAACCAATTTTATGAATAAAACAATGTTTATTATGATTGGCCTTCAGGGAAGCGGAAAAACCGAATATTCCAAACGTTTTCTCCTGAATGGCGAGGTCGTACATGTAAATCTTGATACTCTGCATACAAGAAACAAAGAACAGCTTCTGCTGAACGAATGCTTTGAAAAAGAGAAAAGCATGGTGATCGATAATACAAATCCGACAAAAGACGACCGGCAAAGGTATATAGTGCAGGGCAAAGCTAACGGATACCGCATTGCCGGCCTGTACATACAGTCGATTCTTAAAGACTGCATTGAACGCAATAACAAAAGGGAAGGCAAGGCAAGAGTTCCCGTAAAAGCGATTGCGGCAACTTCTAATAAGCTTGAACTGCCGTACTATGCAGAAGGATTTGACGAACTTTATTACATTCACAATGATGGAACTATTATGTGGAAGGAGGAATGGAAAGAATGAATTTTGAAGAACTGGACAAACAGATGAGAGTATACGA